>CAYHUV010000076.1:0-4742 GCA_964359695.1 Candidatus Woesearchaeota archaeon | reverse complement strand
GAACTTTCAGAATTGCTTCTTAATTCTGGTGTGACATTTTCACAAAGTTTATGGATTGAGCCTGGAAAGAGTAGTGGGTATGATCAAGCAATAGCTGTAATACGAGATACAGAACTACTCACAAAATTTGCTTATGAAGAGCAAAGAGTAGAAGAAATCCTAAAAAGAGTGATTGAGAAAAATAAAGCTATTCTCATCGAACTTATCAAACAAGAAAATGCCTTAGTAAAAGAGGAACAAGAAGCACTTGCTGCAGTGCAAAAGCTCAAAAAGTATAGAGAGGAATTACTCCTCTCAGTAAAAAATGAAAGAAGAATGCATAAAGAACCTTTACAAAGAGCATTGCTTCAAATAAACATCATAAAAGATCTACTCGAAAAAGATGCACAAATCGAACAAGCATTGAGTGCAGTAGCAAGTGACTTAGCAGCTCTCGTAGCATCTCTAAATTCTGCAAAACAAATTAAAAAATAAGAACCATAACCCTTAAAAAGAAATAATCATTCACAAGCATATGTTTCCTTTCAAATTAAAGTCTGAAAAAATAAAAAAAATAGAACGTATTCCTTACAATGGCCCTTTATACAACCTAACAACAGAGTCAGGAAATTTATTTGCAAATGGTATTCTTGTTAAAAATTCAGGAGGCCTCGGAACACCAGCGCACGAACGATTAATACCAGGGATGATTCATCGAGCATCTGGCGGCGTTCTCTTCATTGATGAAATCTCCACATTACAACCACACTCTCAACAAGAACTTCTCACAGCACTGCAAGAAAAGAAATATCCTATCACAGGACAATCAGAACGTTCGAGTGGCGCAATGACTCGTTCTGAACCAGTGCCTACAGATTTTGTTTTAGTCGCTGCAGGAAATCTAGAAACCATTCAACATATGCACCCTGCACTTCGTTCTCGTATTCGCGGCTATGGTTATGAAGTATACATGAATAATACCATGGACGATACTCCTGAAAATCGAGACAAGCTTGCAGTATTTATCGCACAGGAAGTAGAAAAAGATGCAAAGATTCCACACTTCACCAGAGAAGCAGTAGAAGTCATGATTGACGAGGCTCGTCGTATGGCTTCAACTTCAGGAAAACTTACTGCAAGATTGAGAGAGTTAGGTGGCTTAGTACGCGCAGCAGGAGATCTTGCAGTAGAAGACAATGCAAAATTTGTAGAACCTAAACATATTGTAGAAGCAAAGAAAGTCGCTCGATCTTTAGAACAACAAATTGCAGACAAATATATTGAAGCAAAGAAAAAATATGAAGTGATTGTCGTTCAAGGAACACGCGTCGGTCGTGTCAATGGTTTGGCAGTCATGGGTTCAGATTCTGCATACTCAGGTATAGTACTTCCTATTGAATCTGAAGTAACTCCTGGAGGAAAGAAGACTGAGTTCGTCGCAACAGGAAAGTTAGGAGAGATTGCAAAAGAGGCAGTAAAAAATGTTTCTGCTTTAATTTTAAAATATTTTGGAGAAGATCTTCGAGAGAAATATGATGTATACATCCAATTCGTCCAATCCACAGAAGGTGTTGAAGGAGATTCTGCATCTATTGCTGTAGCAACCTCTATCATTTCTTCTTTAAAAAATATTCCCATAAGACAAGATACTGCAATGACTGGTTCTCTTTCCGTTCGTGGAGAAGTATTAGCAGTAGGTGGTGTTTCTGCAAAAATAGAAGCAGCAATTGACGCAGGAATAAAGCGAGTCATTATTCCCAAAACCAATGAAAATGATGTCGTTATCGCAAAAGATAGACTTGCAAAGATACAAATCATTCCAGTATTAAGAATAGAAGAAGTAATAAAAGAAGCAATGGATTGGAAAGGGAAGGAAAATATTCTCAAAGCTTTTAATACGCAAGTAAATGGGAAGTAGTATACTCATAATAATTCTTTATACTTCTTATACGCCTGATCTGTCATAGCCCACACATTTTTTCGAGAAAAATGTTTAGGAGAGACATTCTTCACCAAGTGTTTCTTTTCCATTTCCTGTAACAAACGAAGAATAAATTCTTTATCTCGAATTTCTAAGGAAGCAATTTCAGGGGCACTCAATGCTCTAGGACTTTCATCAAACATAGTACGAAGAATATTCGCCTTCAACTGCTCAATCCCATTTGAAGAAAGCTTGCTCATAGTAAAACACAAGATTAAATGATATTTAACTCTTTCTGCGTCTCTCCGCTAATAATCAAAAACCTTATGAATACAATAATATTAAGTAAAAAAATGTTCAAAGAAGAAGTTCTCAAAATTTTAAGAAAAGAAAAGATTCCTGAGGAATTATTGCAAACGCCTCCAGATCCACGGATGGGAGATTATGCTTTGCCTTGTTTTACTTTGGCAAAAGAATATAAGAAAGTTCCTCAAGAAATAGCCAAAGACCTAGAAAAGAGACTTAAAGCAAGTAAGAATATAGAAAAGATAACTGCGAACGGTCCTTATCTCAATTTCTTCATAAATAAAGCAGCATACAATAAAGATATTATCGAAAGTAAATTCCAAAAGAAAAAACAGAAGAACAAAGTCATAACCATAGATTTTTCTCAACCAAATATCATGAAACCTTTTAGTATTGCTCATTTACGTTCAACAATGATAGGCAATGCAATTTCTCAAATACTCACTTATGAAGGCTACAAAGTAATAAAAATTAACCATTTAGGTGACTGGGGAACTCAATTTGGAAAGATGATGTATGCATATGAAACTTGGGGAAATAAGAAAGACCTCATGAAAGATCCTATGCATTATATGACAGATTTATACGTTAAGTTTCACAAAGAAGCAGAAAGTAATCCTTCTTTAGAAGACAAGGGAAGAGAGTGGTTCGCAAAGCTAGAAAAAGGAGATAAAAAGGCACGAGTCTACTGGGAATTATTTTCAAAACTCTCTTTACAATATTACAATAAAACCTACAAACGATTAAACATTAGCTTTGATTCTTGGGCCGGTGAAGCATTTTACGAACCTCTATTAAAGGATACTATTGCTCTTTTACAAAAAAAAGGCATAGTCAAAAAAAGTGAAGGGGCTTTAGTGGTAGACTTAGAATCGTATGGCATCACTCCTTGTATTATCCAAAAGTCAGATGGTTCAACAATTTATGCAACACGAGATATAGCTGCAGCAATTTACCGTGCAAAGACTTATCATTTTGATAAAAACCTTTATGTTGTTGATGTACGCCAATCCTTACATTTCCAACAGGTATTCAAAACTTTAGAATTAGCAAATTTTCTTTGGGCAAAAGATTGTATACACCTTCCCTTTGGTACCATGAAGTTTGAAGATGGAGTAATGTCCACACGAAAAGGAATAATTATTTTTCTAGAAGATGTTATAGACAAGGCAGTAGACTCTGTAGAAAAAATAATTGAAGAAAAGAATCCCTCATTAAAGAACAAAAATAAAGTTGCTGAACAAATAGGCCTAGGTGCAATAATCTTCTGGGACCTTTCTCATGATAGGATACGAGACATTACTTTTTCCTGGGAGAAGGTCTTAGACTTTAATGGAGAAACAGGCCCTTATGTCCAATATACACATGCACGGGCAGCAGCAATTCTAAGAAAAGCAAAGGGAACAAAGGAAAAACCCTGCTATGAAAAGCTTGCAACAACACAAGAAAAAGAACTGCTCAAACAACTTTCTCTTTATGAAGAAATCATAGAAAAAGCAGCTGACCAATACAAACCTTCTATCCTAGCAAAATACCTTATTACTTTGTGCCAAGTCTTTAATGATTTTTATGAGCATTGTCCTTGTGTTACAGAAGAAGATAAAACTCTCGCAAGTGCAAGATTACAATTAGTAAAAAAAACAAAAGAAACCTTAGCTCATGGCCTTTCCCTTCTAGGTATCCAAGCTCCAGAAGAAATGTAATCCTTTAACACCATAACATTTATATAATCTCAAAAAATGTTTTATCCTATGCCTATTGTATCATTTTCATTTGATAAAATCATTGCTGACAGAAAAAAGCAGAAATTAGAAGTACCATTAAAGGCAAAGACTTCTATTAAGATTACAGAAATTAAAGAAGAAGAGTTAACCTTAGCTGGTGGCAGAAAGGATCTCCTCTTACGATTTTTCTTTGAATACTTTGTAGATTATCAAACAGATCAAGCATCTATCCTTCTTGCAGGAAATGTTTTATTTTCTGGTAAAAGAGAAGAGCTTGAAAAGATCTACAAAGAATGGAAAAAGACCAAGAAGTTTAGTCCAGAAGTAAGTAAGGATGTCTTGAATCATGTCTTTGTGCGCTGTAACATTAAAGCTTTATCTTTTGAACAGGAAGTAAACATTCCTCCACATATTGTGTTGCCTAGACTTACTCCAGTAGCACCTGGCAAGAAGAACAAAGCAGAAGATTATATAGGATAAGTTTTCTTTCTCTATTGTATCCATTCTTTCGACAGCCTAAAGAGTCTTCCGGCACTCTTGCGATAACCCTTCGACAGTCTTTCGACAGCCCGGCACGGATTCCGGCACCCTAAAATATATTCTTGCGACAAGCTATGCTTTTATAGGGAAAGATCCTTCTTATTTTATGAGTATTCTAAATGATGATACTGCGGTAAAAGAGGCGTTTAAACGCGTAAAAGAGCATATGGCTGCTTTAGAGAAGGAAGTAAGAGCCAATAGAGAATTTATTATAGCCCAAAACAAGCAAATTCAGGCAATGGAGAGCAAGGTAAAGGAATTTAGAGATCAGA
>CAYHUV010000075.1:0-4816 GCA_964359695.1 Candidatus Woesearchaeota archaeon | reverse complement strand
GGCCACCACCCCAAATTTTATTTTCATAATTTTGAATTTCTACTCTTTAACCAGCAATAGTCGTATCTCTTGTTTCGGTTGTATGATCAAACCTTGTTCCATAACAATACAATGCTGATCCCCCAAGTATAGAAAGGATTATTCCACCATAGACTTTATCTTTTGTATCAAATGCCATTGTTTTTTTTCTCCTCGGCAATATCCCTATATAAAAATAAAAAAAATTATTTCTTACTAAAGAGCATTCTTAAGAATACTAAAGCAAGAACAATTAAGATGATATCTACAAAGATCCAGAAGCTTCCTGGTGTTTTCTCTGCAAACCATGTATTGACGCCGTCAAAGAAACTATCTTCTTCAACAGCTGTTTCACCAAAATCCACAGTAACTATTTCAGTAACTTCATTTCCTGCTTCATCAGTTACAGTGATCTGAATGTCATGTTTTCCCTCAGTAGTATCATCTAATGAAAGATAAACATAGCCATGTGCTTCATCACCAGCCTGCAATAATTCAAGATATTCTGTTCCTGTAGTTTCAGCCCAGCTTACATCTTCAACAGCAATACTGATAGTCTTATCATCTTCACCATTATTGCTTACAAGCATATTCAAAGTCAATTCATTCCCTTCAACTGAATAGTCTTCAGAGATATCTAAAGTTAGATCCCCAGCAGATTCTTCTTCACTACATGAACTTACACTAACAGTTATAAGCTGACTATCTAATAGATTACCATTCTTATCATTAAGAATAGCTTCTAGGGAATAATCTCCTTCTTCAATATCATTAGGTAAAGTAAGATCAAAGCTCACTTTCTGCTCATTGTCATTATCATCAAAATCACCTAAATCAATAATATCAGAACTTTCTTCAACATCAAGATCTGCATCTCGAAGTTCAATATAAAGATCATTGATACTATCAGCACCAGTACTTGTAGCTACAATGGAGACTCTATACTCATCTCCACAAACAAGTCCAACTTCTGGGCTTAAACTTGTATCTGAAATAACTGCATCCTGATCTTCTCTATCAAAATCAATTTCTACAGATTCATAATCGCAGCTATCATCTTCATTTCCATCTTCATGCACTTGGACAAAGAGCTCGTAATTATCATCTTCATCAAGATCTGTTGGGAGTTCAAAATCAAAGCTAAAAGTTTCCGTCTCATCTTCATCAATAGAACCTTCCACTCGTACAACTTTTTCTTTATCACCAGTATCTGTATTATACAATGTTGCTTCTACTTCAACATCAAGATCATCATTTGCTTTATTTTCAACCTTGACTTCCATAGGAATAGTATTCCCAGGAATAAAATCATCTCCATCATCAGGATTTCTAATCTCAATATCAAAGTCGCTTCCTTGTTTTCCTTCATCACAAATTGCTGCAATAATCTCTGCACTCACAGAAATACTTGCAGTATCTGTTCCTGAACCAGTTGCACTCAATGCGATTGTTCCTGAGTATGTACCAAAGTCCATGTCTGCATCCGGATCAGCATTCACAGTGATTGTCATTGTTGAACCTGGTGAAAGTGTAGTAGATGCACCTGAAAAACTAATTGCCATTTCATCATCATCGTTGTCTTGGATTTTGTTTGTATCACCATCAGAACTAGTAAAATTAATTAGCCAAGATGAAAGAGTTGTACTCCCATCATTTGTAATAGTAAATGTTTCGCTTTCATCTCCATCCTGAAGATCAAAAGAAAGACTACTGACACTTGTAGTAAAAGAATCTTTACTATTAACAGTAAGTGTATAGGAAATACTTTCTGTGTTTGTAGAATTTCCTGTATCAGTTCCAGTAACAGTGCCGGTATATGTTCCAGCTGGTGTACTTGGAATAGTTACACTAAAACTAACTGTTGCATCATCTCCTGCAGGAACACTCACACTACTTATAGTTGGTGCAGTGATTGTGTTTGTTCCATCACTCAATGTTGTACTAGTACTGGAAACAGTTATAGCTGTTGGTCCTGTATTAGTATATACTATGTCAAATGTAACGCTACTTCCTGGATCTCCTGACTCTGTTGCGATGCTTCCACTTAAATCATCTGCAGCAACAAAGGCAAAAGCCATAAGGAATACGAATATTGTATTTATAATGAATTTTTTCATGGTCTAAAACCCCCTAAATGGTGTCTCAAATGTAAGACCTCTCTTTTTTAAAGCTTCTGATTTTTAAAAGAGAGATTTTCGTCTTCAATAGAGGACAATTGTAAAAGCAAGAAAATATAAATTAAAGGATAAATATTTGAAAACAAATGGAAAATGTGTATAATTTTCTCTATGAACAAGTCGGTTACAAAAAAGTAGAAGAGCTTATCAAAACAAATACTATATCTCTATTCTCTACTAGAGAATTTTTATGTGGAACAGTACTAGGAAGTTGGCCATATTCAAACGAATCTTCAATTTCTTCTTTTATAAAATGGCCAAGAATTCCAATTATCCGGGAAAGTAAAGTTCATTTTCTGGATATGGACTATAATCCTCAATACAAATATCATCTTTTCTTTAAAAATTTTTTTGTAGGCTATACTCCTGATGGTATTGATGGCTTTATAAAAACGGCACGAAAAGGATATTTTCCTAATGCGCATGCAGAGCTGAAAGATCCAGAGCATGTAGAACAGAGGTGGAAAGCAGTACTAACATGCCCGGATATAGAACTGATTATTCATGGTTCTAAGGTGAAAAAACCAAAATATTGTACAATGAACTTCTTCCTTGAAGATCTTCTTGTGGAAAAAATAAATAAGATTACAAGAGAATATTATATGAGAATTAAGAAGAAATAAAGACCTGTTTTTCTTCTTCTTCTCTTACAAAAGAAATCACACCTTCAAACTCAAAACCTTAGACACACCATCTTGCATAGTTACCCCATAAATAGTCTCTGCTTCAGAAATAATTGCATCATTGTGCGAGATAACAATATATTGTGCTCCTTTGGAATACTTTGCGATCAATTTAGATAACAACTCTGAATTTTTCTTATCCAAAGCAGCATCTACCTCATCCATTAAATAGAACCAGGAGGGTTCAAACTCTTGAATAGCAAAAATAAAAGATAAAGCAGTAAGCGTCTTCTCACCACCAGAAAGACTCTTTAAATCTAAATACTTTGATCCAACAATCTTAACACGAATATCTACCCCGCCGTCAAAGACATTTTCCGGAGTCTCAAGAATAAGTTCTGCTTCACCTTTAGTAGATAAAGATGCAAAAATTTCTTTAAAGTTTCTCTCTAATAATTTGAATGTTTTCATAAATGATTCTTGTTTTTTACTTTCAATCTCAAACATCATTTTCAAAACATCTTCTTTTTCTAATTTTAATGTTCCAAATTTCCCAGTAAGAAGCACATACTCTTCATTGACTTTCTCATAAATCTCTAATGCACGTAAATTCACGTTTCCTAATGTTCTCAACATATTCTCAAAATTCTTAATTTCAGCATTCAAATCTACAAGTGCAATGCCTCTTCGTAACTGTACTTCTTTGAATTGTTCAAACTCTTTTTTCAACCCTTCAACTTCACCGGAGAGCAAAGCTTTCTTAATAGACACATCATTTCTTTTTCCTTCAACACCACGAATACGCTCTTCATTTCTAATAAGCGTACTATCTCTCTTTTGTATCCAGTCTTCACATTTAGCCCGTTTATTGAACATCTCTTTATACTCTACATAGAATTGTTTTTGATTTTTTTCTTTAATTTTAAGAATGTCATCATTTGCTTTTAATTCTTCATAGAGTTCTTTCAACTCTTTAGAGAAACTTTCAAATTCTTTCTCCATATTTTTCAAAATACTCATAACTTTCTCTTTTTCAGAACCATACAAACTCACTTGGTTATGTAATGAATTTCTTTCTGAATCATTTTTTATATTTTGCTCTCGTAAACCTTGTCGATGTAGTTCAAAATTTTCAAGCTCTTTATTTACTTCAGAATTCCCCATCTTAGACAAAACATCAATATACCCTTGTTTTTCTTGTTTAAATTTTCCTAATTCCTTTTCAATCCTTCCGAGAGAACTTCCAAACTCTTTCTGTTTAATCTCAAACTCTTTACTTTGGCCAAACAATTCTTTTCTCTTTGTTTCTAGTTCTTTTATATCATCTGTGCCACCCATAGACACTTCTGCAACGCGAATTTCTGCTTCTAATACAGCTTTTCTTTCTCTAGAATAAATAATAATTTCTTCATTTTCTGTTTTTTTCTTCTCCAGCAGTGTAACAGTATCCACTAATCGTTCCATATCTTTCTCAAGTCTTTCCATACCAGAACTTACCTCTTTCTGTTGGAATCCAAGCCCTCCAGAACTTTCTCTTCTGAAACCTCCAATCATTGCACCAGAAGTCTCCATGAGATCTCCTGTCAAAGTAACCATTCTTGCTCTACCAATCCCTATTCTTCGCGCAGTTGCAATATCATCAATAACAACAGTTCCACCTAATACATATTTGAATACAGAAGCAAACTTTCCTTCATAGTTGACAAGTTCTATAGCAAGCCCATGTGCTCCTTGTTCTTTAGCAATTTGTTTTTCATCTTGTGTAATTGATCTTTCTTGGAGTTTATTTAATGGCAAAAAAGTAACCACACCTAATTTATTATCTTTTAAATACTGAATACACTTTGCTGCAATAGCATCACTTGCAACAACAATACTCTTCATACGCGTTCCTGCAGCAACTTCCATTGCTAAAGAATAAGTCCCAGATACCTGACCAAGATCTGCAACAGTTCCATACACTCCTTGCATTTTTTGTTCAATAATTCTTCTAATGGC
>CAYHUV010000074.1:0-4901 GCA_964359695.1 Candidatus Woesearchaeota archaeon | reverse complement strand
TTGGGTTTTATTTCAGGAGATGAACTACTGAAAAAAAGAGCAGATATTATCAGAGTTTCTACAGGATCAAAAGCATTTGATACTATGTTGAATGGAGGCTTTGAGTCTGGTGGGATTACTGAATGCTATGGGCAATTCGGTTCCGGGAAGAGTGCGTTGGCGCATCAATTAGCAATTAATGCTTTAGATATCAATGAACAAGGAGTGCCACAGTGTTGTAGCATTTGGATTGATTCTGAGAACACGTTCAGACCGGAAAGGATCAAAGAAATCTGCGAAAATAATAATTGGGATCCTATGACTATCTTGAAGCATATCAAAGTGGTGCGAGCATTTAATTCAGATCACCAGATGATGTGCGCAGAAAAAATTGAGGATCTGATTACAAAAGAAAACTTGAAAGTGAAATTAGTTATTGTGGATTCTTTGATGACACATTTTCGTTCAGAATTTATAGGTAGAGGGACACTGAGCGATAGACAACAAAAAATTAACAAACATATGCATGTATTGATGAAAGTTGCTGATACAAATAATCTTTGTGTGTATGTCACAAACCAAGTTATGTCAAAACCAGATACTTTTTTTGGAGATCCGACTGCTGCAATTGGTGGGAATATCGTCGGGCACAACTGTTTGACAGAGGATAGTTTGATACAAGTTCAGAATGGGAACATTATTCCCATGTTTGAAATTTTTGACAAAGAACAAGTCCGTTCTGTGAACTTTACAAAGGGAATGCATACTGTAGCTTCAAAGATTGGAACAATTGTTGTGCGAAATGATATAGGTAAAGAGTATACAATTCAGACGTTGAACAGGATAAAATGTTCACCTGGACATAGGTTCTTCAAAGTGGAAAATTTTGATATTGTTGAGTGCGAAGCAGAAAAGCTGAAAGAAGGAGAGTATCTTGCGCAAGGACTTGCTATGGATATTGAAGGGTGCGTACAAACATTACCAGAGATTACAGTGAGAGAAATGGTTACCTTTGATGCAAATGCTCTACAACTTATCGAACAGAGTATGCTTGGGAATAGACGAGAACTTTGTGCACAACTCACTATTACTCCTCGGCAACTAAGAAGAGTGCTCAATGAAGGATCTCCAACAAATGCAGAGAATGTTGACAGACTTTTAGAGTTAGGTGTTTCAGAAGAACTTAAGGATCATGTGTCTCCTTACTATTCCCGTAAACATCAAAACATACAGATGCCTGCAACACTCAGCGTAGAGCTTGCGCAACTCTGGGGATATTTCATTGGAGATGGAAACTTTGAAGAACGAAGTCTACGATTTAAAGATGAGAGAAAAGAAGTGCTTGAAACATACAATGCTTTGTTTATTAGCGTCTTTGGTAAAGAAGGGCATATTCGAAAAGATCCGAAGAAGAACTGCTTTATTTTAGATGTAAACTCTAAGGAAATTATGGAACTTTTCAAAAAGGCAGACAATGACATGATTTCTCTGGTGAGCAAGTCTCCACAAAGCCATGTCTGTGCATTCTTAAAAGGATTCTTTGATGCAGATGGATCTGTGGATAAAGATAATTGCAAAGTGAGTGTCAGCCAAAAAGATAGCTATACGATTCGACTGACACAACTGCTTTTGAATAGGGTTGGAATACGAGCACATTTGAGAAGACGCATACACCTGGGAAATCCTATATTTCATCTCTCTGTGGAAGATGCAGAATCTGTTCTCAAGTATATTGAACTCATTGGTATGAGCGCAAGCGATAAACAAAGAAGGCTTGAAGAACTCAGAGAGCATTGCCAAAAAAGTTATACACAGATGATGAGTCCGATCAAAAGAAAGGACTTGTGGACTTTGATAGAAAACTTTGGTATATTCCCTTCAACACTTATGAAGCCTCGACCAGACTCTTATCCTTATGTAGGAATGCGAGAATTGAGAAAAGTTGTTCAAGCACTTGTTGGAGTGGAAAAACAAAGTAAGGAACTTAACTTTCTTATTTCCCTACTTGAAGGAGAGCTTCGTTTTGAACAAATACGAAAAATATCAGTAAAAGATTGTCCAGGACAACTGTTCTTTGACTTTTCTGTGCCAGGGAATGAAAACTATTTTGCCAATGGTTTCCTCACACACAATTCGCAGACAAGAATTTATTTGCGAAAAGGAAAGGGAGATACCAGAGTTGCAAAGCTTGTGGATAGTCCATATCTTGCAGATGGAGAAGCAATCTTCAGAATTACTGAGAAGGGAATTGTGGATGCGAAATAATTTTTTTTCTTTTCTATTTAGCTCAAAAGTTTTTTAGTAATAAGTGCTCCCCCCGGGATTTGAACCCGGGCTGTAGCCTTCGCAGGGCCACGTACTATCCAAGCTATACGAGAGGAGCGTGTATTTTAGGGAAATCCAAAGCTTTATTAATCTTTTTAGTTTTTTGCACCATATGGAAAAAGTCATACAATGCTCTGCAAGTAAAGTAGAGCTCACTAATAATAGAGGTTCAGTTATTTTTTCGTGTCCAAAATGTGCACAAGCAGACATTATCAGAAGTTTTCACTCTCGAGAACTTGGAACAAGATATACATGCCCAAAGTGCGGTTTTGAAGGACCAAATTAATATGGCTAAAGCATTAGTTGGTGTAGATATTATGCCTGATTCTGCTGAAGTAGATCTTCACTCATTAGAAGGAAGAGTGCGAGAAGTCGTTCTTGAAGTCTGTGGAGAAGTTGGAGAGATTCGAATCACTAAAATAGCTATTGCTTTTGGATTGCAAAAGTTAAATGTTCAGTTTGTCATTGATGAAAAAATAGGGACTGATGCAATTGAAGAAGCACTTTCTGGAATTGATGGTGTGACTAATGCACAAGTTATTGATTTTAGACGAACTTTAGGATAACTTTTTGATATTCTTTATTCATACCACCCAAACGAAAAAGAATAACCTCTTCTATATCTAAACTTTTACAAATATTCATATCTCTTTCTAACATTTTTGCTGTAATCATTGGCTCATTTCCTTTTATCCCATGAGAAAGTGTTCCTAAAGCAATGCGTACACGTTTTCCATAGAGCTTTTTTGCTTTCTTGATCTCTGCTCTTATGAACTCTTCTCCAAAATCATGCATAGAGCTATATATCATTTTTATGGGATAATGATTTTTACTTGCAAAACTGAGGCCTAAGAATTGGAAAAATATACTTGAAATCTTTGAGGAGGGAAAATATTCTGCGGTGTAGATGTTTTTTCTGTTTTTAATGAAGTCTTGAATGAGAGAACGATTTCTGAAGAAGTTCATACTTTCTGTGAAATATAATTGTGGATGAGGATGTGTGGGGAGCTCTGCATCTAACATCACAGGAACAGGATTATGTTCCAACTCTTTAAAAATTCTTTTTATAGATCCCCTATTAGAAAAGGGAGAAAACCAATACCCTTCTTCTTTTTGTAATAGTGGCCAGTAAATTTTTTCTTTGATATTAGATGAAGAAAGGCCTATGTTTTGGAATTCTTTCAGAGAATGTGCTGCAAGATAGATCTTTGTTGAAAAAGAAACATATTTTATTTTTGCAAGGTTCTCTTTTGCAGGGAATTCTTCGAAAAAGCTTATTTGCATCACGAACGAAAGGCTTTTAATCCTTTAATAGTTTTTGATTTCTATGCTTAGCCAAGAAAAAATTGAAGAAATTAAAGCCCAACTACAAGGACTGAGTCAAGAAGATCAACAGAAAAAATTCCAGGGGATTCTTGAAACCCTTGATCCAGAAGAACGAGAACAAATAACAGGGAAACAACAATGCCCTTTCTGTCTTATGGCTAAGGGAGAGATTCCTGTTAAAAAAGTCTATGAGGATGAAACACTTCTAGGAATTCTTGATATTCGACCAGCAAATAAAGGACACACGCTTCTTTTTCCTAAAGAACACCATCGAGTTTTAAGCACTGTTCCTGAACCGCTGATTGCACATATGTTTAGCACTGCAAATAAACTCTCTACAGCGATATTTGATGCAATGAATGCGCAAGGCACGAATATTCATGTTGCAAATGGACCCGCTGCAGGACAAACTGCAACGCACGTTCTTGTAAATATTATTCCGCGATTTACAAAAGATAAAGTTGTTATTGGTTGGGATGCAGAAAAAATAGATGAAAATGAGATGGAGAATATTGCTGATTCTATTCGGAAAAAGATTCCTAAAGACAGACCAAAACTCACAGAGAAGAAAGAAACACCAACCATACGAGAAGGATTTCAGAGAATTCCATAGCTAAAAAATAATATAAAGGTAGTGAGTGTTGCAAGAAAGATTGCTGGGACAAAAGGTATGCCTACTTTGATATACACTTCTTCTATTTTTGCCCTCTTTAAAGCCTCGATTTGTTTTTTATCAATACAAGGAGCTCTTGTTGAACAAACTAATTTTCCATGCAAACGTACTTCTTTTGCAAGCCAATCGCCTTCAGTGAGTTGAGATATAGGAATTTTTTTAATGAAATGTAAAGATTCCACAACTCGAATAAAAATAAAAAGATAAAAGGAGAGGATAATTAGAAAGGCTGTACATGCAAGAAGGATTTTTAATGGGGTATTTTCTAGGAAAAAAGATGAGAGTAAAACAATAACCCCAATTATAATTAAACTTAGGCGAGTTTTTCTCTTCTCTGCTAAAAATTCTTTTGCTTTTTTGTTTGCTGCAGTTCTATTTTTTATGTAAAGTATAAAAGCCCAAGAAAAAGTATAGATCGAACCAATACTTAATACAAACATAGAAAAAATGAGGATTAGAGGAATATTCCAAAGAGTTTGATTTGCAAACATAGCACCTATCGCCATGAAAATCTTTACATCTGCGCCCCCCATTTGTTTTGTTCTATAGAGGATATAGCCCATAATAAAAAAAATTGCAGCCCCTGCAAGTGCATAGA
>CAYHUV010000073.1:0-4912 GCA_964359695.1 Candidatus Woesearchaeota archaeon | reverse complement strand
TGATAGAAGAATTATGTCAGGAGGGAATCTCTTTTGTGTCTTTAGGAACAAATGATTTAACTCAGTTTACACTTGCATGTGATAGAAACTCCGGGAGGGTTGCAAAACTTTATGATGAGATGCATCCCGGTGTGTTGAGGCAAATACATAAAGTAGTTCAGACATGCAAAAAATATAAAGTAGAAACTTCAATCTGTGGACAGGCTGGATCAAGAATGGAAATGGCACAGTTTCTTTCTAATGAAGGAATAGATTCCATTTCTGCAAATATGGATGCTGTAACAAGCATACGAAGGACTGTTGCAAAATTAGAAGGTTTATTAAAAAATGGAGGGGACAATGGTAAAAAAGAAAGTAGAAAAAAGTGAGAATAAAATATGTATGCCAAGTAAAGATTCAAAAGATTTAGTGCATACGGTGTTAGCAGCTGTTATTTTGGTGCTTTTACTTACGACTGATGATGCAACTTGGGCAAATGTGGTTGTTCTTGGTGCTGCTGCAGTAATCTTTTTATCTGGTTTGCTTGTTTGTTGTAAAAAGAAGTAAATTATTTTTTTCCTTTTATTTTTTCTAATTCTTTCATCATATAGATGTTTTCAGTTTGTAATTTTGTAAGGACCATAGAATATTTGTGCAGTTTTGTTAGGAAGTCATTAAAAACATCTGCAATATCGTTAGTATCCATTTCTAGACCCGCTGGTTCTAGGATCTCAATAGTTGAGGGCATATAATCAAAACAGACTTCTAAAACCTTTTTTAGTTCTTTGGTCTCAAATTCTATGTCTGCAAAGGTGTTCCAAAGCTTATTATCCATTTGTTTGCATTCAAATGATTTTACTTTAAGAACTTTCAAGTTTTTTTCGTTTTTCAGTTTATCGATAACTAAATTTAGAGCTTTCTCTACATGATCTTTTGGTGATCCAAGCACTTCAACTGTTATTCTTGAGGTAATATTTTTCATAAATGGTCATTCCGATCGTTAGGATTATGGTTATTAGCAAAAAGGGTAATATTAATCTTTGCTCTGTGCTGTCAAAAAGAATATGTTGGTTTATTAGTGTTTCTATCATATTTTTAAGTGATTTTTCTTTTTAAAAAAGGTATTTGTTGAAAATCCGGAAGGTTTTCGGATTAGTGAGAAGCTTTACAAGCTTTGTACATATTTTCATAAACTGTAGAAAGGGTAATTTCCGCGCAAAGCCTATACTAGAATTAAATTTGTTTTTTCTTAAAAATTATTTTGTATGTGTTTTCGAGAAGATCTGTTCCAATATATCCTGCAATTACAGAGATTTTTACATCTGAATTAAATATCATTCCAGCTGCTGCACCAATAATGCCTGATGCAATTATTGTTACGAGACTATATGACCAGACAATTTCTACATCATTGCGCATTGCTTTGAGAAGGCCAACACATGCACGTGCAATTCCTCCAAGAAGTCCTAATGCTGCAAATTCCCAAATCATAGTTCTTTAATATGGTGAGAAGTTTATAAATTTTTTTGTTTTACAAAAATTATAGAGAAATATCTACATTGTTAGATAAAATAAGAAAAAAATAAAATTTTTTTAGTTCTTACAAACTTCGCATTTCTTTTTATGTAAATGCCATGCAATAATTCCAAATATAGCCCCAAGTGTATAATGAAGGAGTCCATAATAGAGTATTCCTGTAGCTAGTTGAAGAATAAATCCTTGAACAAGGAATGCAAGACCTAAAACTTTGAGTATAAGTATGAGCAATCCCCATAAGAGTGTACTTCCTCTTCTTTCGCTATCACCTGAACTTCTGATGGCTTTCTTTTTTACTACCACTTCTGTCCACCTCCTTTTTAAAGTGTCTAGGTTGTTCCTATTTATAAGTCTTTATTGTAACTTTTCAGTTATGAATGATAGAAAAGAGAGATTTGAAAGAAAGTAATATGAAATAGCTCATTTAATATAGAGTATCTTTTTTATTTTCTCTTTATTGAAGCCTATAATTATTTGTCCATCGATATTTATAACTGGGACGCCCATTTGTCCAGATTTCTCAATCATTTCATCTGCTTTTTTGTGATCTTTTGAGACATCAATGTCTGTATATTTGAAGCCTTGTTCTTTGAGATAATTTTTTAATTGAACACAATAAGAACAGGATGGTGTGCTGTAGATAGTTATTTTATGCTCTTTTGCCATGTTTTTCTCCTGGGATCTTTAACCCTAGTGCTATGCATGTTAAAGATAAAATAAGACTATATAAAATGATTTGTTTTGTGCTCTCTATGAAGAATCCATTAGGGAACATTTGGATTAGTATAGAGTTTGCTGGTAGTAACCAGAGGTTATTTGTGAAAAGGAGTTCATGAAATAGTGTGAAACTTGTGGAAAAAGTGAGTAAAGCAAGTGATAAGAATATTGTTAGAACTATTGTGTATATTCCTCCTTTATAGAATTCTTTTTTTGTTTGTTTGTTTTTGTAGAAGGAAAAGATTATTGGAATTAGGAGAAGAAGCATGAACGCCCATGAAAGCCAAATAAGGTTTCGTACATCCTTGAGATGGAGAATTTCTCTTTCTGAATAGTTTTTAATGTTTAATTCTGCTCCTTGATAATAGTCTAGAAGGTTTCTTTGTTCTTCCTGATATGATTCATATTGGGACATTTCTTTTTCATAAAATTCTTGGTCAAAGATGAGGAGGTTTATGGATAGAAGAATTATGAAGAAAGGCAGGACTAGAGAAAATTTCATATTATTCCCAAGCCCAAGGGTAAATATTTAAGAGATGAGTCTTTTGTAGGTTTTTTTTATATTCATAGATAATCATTCTTGTTTGAAGTTCTTCCATGAATCTTTGATATATTCCTCTTCTTTAAATATTTTAGGAATCTTTTTAAGAACTTGTCTTTTTTCTGGAACTTCCTAATATTCCCCTATTACAATCTTTGCACAAAGAAGCTTTTTTACAGTTCTTTCCCATTAATCTACCGCATTTTCGGCAACTTTCTTGTGCAGGTTCTGCTTCACAGATTTGGCAGATTTTTCTTAGCATTCTTTTTTATAGTATACAAAGCTTTAAATATTTTTAGAAGTATTGTTCTTTTTGGAGGGATGAAACATGAGTATTATCTATAATCGATTAAAAGATTTAAATGCAGTAGAGACGCAAGAGATAAAACATCATACAGAAATAGCCTATGAAAAAGTATTACGTGATTTTAAAAATTCGAAACTTATTGTGGATGTGCATAAGTTTGAGAAAGCTGGCGGGAAAGCAAAATATTCAGTTCATTTGCGTTTAGAAGATCCTAGTTTATTGCTGACTGCTGAAGAAGTGGATTGGAATTTAGTCAAGGCATTGCATAAGACTATAGATAATTTAAGTGAAGAAGTGCGAAAAAAATCTAAGAAAGAGATAACTAGAAAGGGAGGACCAAAGCCTTTTCCTGTCTGATCTCAATAGTTTTAAATAGTTTCTTTCTTTGTTTTCTTTTTAATGTCTTTATATCAAAAAGATGTGAAAGAAGTATTTCGTGATCTTGATAGTTCTGAAAAAGGACTTTCTTCTAAAGATGTTACTAAAAGAATACAGAAATATGGCTTAAATAAAATTGGAAGTGAAAAGAAGGTTTCTTTTTTTTCCTTACTCTTCCATCAGTTTAATGATCCTTTGATTTGGGTTCTGATCTTTGCTACGGTCCTTTCTTTTGTTATTCAAAATTATGTGGATGCTGTTATTATCCTTCTTGTGGTTCTCTTTGATGCTGGCTTTGGTTTATTTCAGGAATATAAGGCTGAAAAAGCAATTCTTCTTTTGAAAAATTTAAGACAGTATAAATCTCGAGTTTTTCGTGATGGGAAAGATGTTCTTGTAGATAGTGATACACTTGTTCCTGGTGATATTCTCCTATTAGAAGAGGGTGATAAAATCCCTGCTGATTGCCGTATTCTTTCTTTAGTTGATTTAGAAGTAGATGAAGCCTCTTTGACAGGTGAATCAAGAGCTGTGAAAAAAACTATTGAAGCTTTGAAGAAGGATAAGCTTGCTCTTGGTGATCAAATTAATATGCTTTTTGCAGGTACCGTTGTTGTGCGTGGAAAAGGAAAGGCAGTTGTGGTTGCTATTGGGATGTATACAGAATTAGGAAAGATTGCGAAGGAATTAGAAAGTATTGAAGAAGAACAAACACCTTTACAGAAGAAATTAAAAGAAATTGGAAAATGGCTTACTATTATTGTTGGGATTATTTGTGTGCTTGTTTTTGGTTTAGGATTATTACGAGGGTTTGCTGTGGTGGAGATGTTACTTACTTCTGTAAGTTTAGCTGTCGCAGCAATACCTGAAGGATTGCCTGCTGTAGTGACTATTACTCTTGCATTAGGTTTACGAAGAATGCTGAAAAGAAAAGCACTTATTCGGCAATTGCAATCTGTTGAAACTCTTGGAAGTGTTACTGTGATTTGTTCTGATAAAACTGGTACATTAACAAAAAATGAGATGACTGTTACAAATGTTTATTCTTCTTTTCAAGAATATACTGTGACTGGTTCTGGGTATTCTTTGCAAGGAGAAATTTATCAAGGCATGGAAAAAATTGATAGTAAAACTCTTGCTCCTATATTACTTATTGCTACAAGTTGTAATAATGCAACTCTTGAAATTGGGGATCCTACAGAGAGAGCATTGCAAGTTTTAGCCGCAAAGGGGAAAATTGCTGCGAAAGAACGTATATCTGAAGTGCCATTTTCTTCTGATGCGAAATTTATGTCTGTAACTGATAAAGAAGGTATTGTCTATATGAAAGGTGCGGTTGAAGTTGTTTTAGAAAAATGTAATTCTATTCTTGCTGATGGAAAAATACGAAAAATTACTTCACAGTATAAGAAAAAAATTATTTAACAAAATGAAATGTATTCAAAGAAAGCTTT
>CAYHUV010000072.1:0-4963 GCA_964359695.1 Candidatus Woesearchaeota archaeon | reverse complement strand
ATTTTAGGGTTATATTAATTTTAATACTTAGTTAGACAGTGATGAAACTTGAATAATTTTTCATTTATAGGTATAGACGAAATTTTCGACCCCTTTCAGAAAATAGAATGACCTAGAGAATCTTAAAAAAAGCTCTTGAACAATTATGTAAAAGAGATGGTGTTGAATATAGACTTGATAATATTAAATGGGGAGGAAGAAACCAAAGCCTTATATGGGGTAAAGAGTATTTTGAACATTAATAAGATATTGTGATGTATAAATTATTAAAATGAATATAACAATAACAGGTCCAAGGTCTGTAGGAAAAACAACAATTTCAAAAGCTGTCGCTAAAAAGCTCGGATTAGAATATTATTCCTCAGATGAAATGGGGGATAAAAATCTGAAAGAGTATGGTGGTTTAGACAAAGCAATTAAATCTGGGGCTATCGGAAAATTCATCGAAGAGAATGCATATGGTTTAATCCGCGAGGTTTATGAAAAAGACAATTTTGTTTTTGATTTATCAGGAGGAGCTGTAAGCTCAAGAAAATTTGCAGAAGCAAGTGAAAAAGTAAGAAAGACCGCAAAAGAAAATTCTATAATCATAGGTCTATTGCCTTCAAAAAGAGTTAATGAATCTGTTAAATTTCTTTTTAAACGAGAGAAAAAGCGAGAGCATTTTAATAACACTAATGAAAAAGAATTATTTACTAAAACAAAAGAGGACTACAAAAAATTTCCTCCATTGTTCAGGGAATTGTGCGATTTTATTGTGTATGTAAAGGGAAAAAATGTTGACGAAGCTGCTGATGAGATTATTAATTTTTTAATAAAATACTTAATAGATGAGCTAAAGATAAAATAGCTTTATTCAGAAAAAGGCAAGAACTGGGTAAAAGCAAAATTAAAATGATTAAGGAACTAATAAAATGACGCTAAAAATATATCTTATAAGACATGGAGAAACAGATTTTAACAAGCAGGGTAAGGAATGGGGGCAATCAACTGAAATCAGTCTAAATGAAATAGGGATTAAGCAAAGTAGAAAATTAGCACAACGAATAAATGAGATTAAATTGGATAAATTATTCTCTGGTGATCTTAAAAGATCATTACAAACTGCTGAGATAGTTAGTAAGATTGCAGTGATTCCAATAATCACAGACCAGAGATTAAGAGAGTATGATCCTGGTGAAGCAGATCCTTCATCAGAAAAGTGGATTGAAGAATATAAGCGGTTGCTAAATTTGGGAATATCAAAGTATGATATAAGACCATTTGGCGGGGAGAATAATTTTGCTCGAGTAAAACAAATAACTGATTTTATCAAACAAAATCCAGTAAAAGCTTCTCAGATGCTCAAAGAGTATAGGAAATTGGCTGCATAATTTTTGAGCTGTATGTTTATTATTTCTAAAAGAATTGTACACAAAAAGGTACAAACTTTTTCTCTTGAGTATTTAAAAACATGCTCCCTCTCTGGTAATAAAAAGAGCTGAAACGAGGAAACAAACATGCACAAAAGTACAATACAAACATATATTCCTATAGGGGTCACAGCCTTGGGCATAGCATTACATACCAGTGAAGCATATGCACAAGAACAAACGAACAGTTGCCAAGATGCATTTGCCATTGAAATCTGTAAAGATGACAACAAAAATGGCCTCTGCGATGGCAATGAAAGAAAAAACACCACAGCATGGCAAGAGCTGTCTCTTTTATTATATGGAGACTTTAAAGGCTCTCAGGAAAGCATTGAAAAACAAAGAGAGCTTGCGCAGCAGTTTGCAAAACCACTAGGAGAAGTCTATCACTGCACATGGGAGAGAAGTTCTGAATCTCTTCGTAAGGATATTGAAAACTCAGATACAGAATATGTAACTTTACGAAAAGATAAAGATGGAAACATAACAGGTTTTGCTTTGCATCAGGAAGCAAATCGTGATGGCATTTATTTGGATAACATTGCCCTGATGTATGTGCCAAAAAAACACATCGAAACATTGCATCCCAAGATTCTTGAAGAAAACGCAAAAGACAACTACCTTGCACGAGAAGAGTTTCTCCAATACTTAGAAGAGCAACGAAAGCGTGATTGCCTGCAAGACCATGCCATTGCAGATCTTGAATCAGAAGTCTTTGATGCAGTGCATCTTCCTCTTCGTCCAGAGTGTGGCTCATATCTTTCCCCATTGAAAGAAGAAAAAAAAGAAGAAATCCATGGACATTACTCTCTTAGCTCAAGCTTTATGGGAATTCAGGAACAAAATACAAGCTCTGATCCTGCATTGCTTGGAGCAGGGCTGCGTGTAGAAGCGGATGCGCGTATTCCATTGAATGAAAAGGATTCTTTGTATATCGATCTTCGGCCTTCAAGAATATACACTGCAGAGTATGAAGATGATAGTGGAGAATTCTTTGTCAAAGATCTTGATCTTTCTGTAGGTTATGAACGAGAGTTAAGTGATACCTTTGCATTGCGTGCTGGGGCAAATGTTGATATTCGTGATACCGATGCCAACTATGCAGGAACGAGTGCAGATGCACGCACCGCACTTGTTGGGCCAGAGCTTGGTTTTACCTATACTCAAGGAAAAGTCACTCTTGATGGCTATGCTGCTGTAGGTTTTGGTGAAACGAGCACTGATGTGAATGTTTCTGGTTTCTTTGCAACACAAGATCCTGTGTTTCAATTCAAACCAGGTATGGATTTAACCTACAGATTAAGTCGAAGATTAAGCTTAGGAGTTTCCACACAGTTTGAGAACAGCTATAGCACAAGCACACTCCAAAATGGTGATGCTGTATTGCGAGACAGCTCACAGTTTCTGATTGGACCAAACTTCTCATATCGCTTGACAGAGAGTATGAACTTTGTTAGTGGAGCAAACTATTCTCTGATGGATACTTCTATTGATGGAAGAAATCCTTCTGGAGCAGAAGTGTACATGGGACTGCAGTTTGAATTCTAAACCAGAATTTTTCTTTTTTTTAATTCTTTCATTAATTGCATAGGATTTGTAAAAAGCATCGTTTGTATTCCAAGCTTCTTTGCAACAAGAAGATTTTTTCTAGAATTATCAATGAAAAGAATTTCTTCTGGTTTTTCTTTTGCCAGTTGTATGGCTTTGAGAAAAAGCTTTGGTTTATTTTTTAGAACGCCATGTTCAAAAGAGAGAACATAACCCTGAAAATAGTTTTGAAGTTGAAATTTCTTTTTTGCATATGCCCACCATTCAGGAGAGTGGTCAGAAAGAACAGAAAGGGGATAGTTTTCTGCAAGTATTTCTAGGAGTTTCTTCATATGAGGCATTTCTTTGATATACTTTGTATATGGTAAGGGAAGAAATGTTCTATAGTCTTCTTGAATGCCCATATCTTTGAGAAATCCCTTCCAGTATTCCTTCTCAGAAATCTTTTTTGTTGCATAAGACTTCCACCATTTCGAGCGAATGTTCATTGTTTTTTTATAAGAAATATGATATTTCTTTGCAATATCTCTCATCATGTATTTTTCAATATCTTTGAAGAGAACTCCCCTTATATCAAAAAAGATGATTTTGACTTTCATACTATTTACACTCTTTTCGTTAAAATAATGCCATGAATATCAAAAAGCATAGTAAAAAGAGAAGCTAATTTCTCTTCTCCTTGAATTGTTTGTTTGGTTTCTTTAGCCATTTTTCCAAAAGTTTCTAGCTTATCCAAACTAAACGCAAAATATAACTCATAAAGTAACTCCATCATAATATTAATTATTTTGAGCTTTTCTGGAGAAATCCTAGAAGGTTTTTCTATTGCTTCCTTTGCTTGATCTTTATACCAATCCCCAATATTCTCAAGTTGCTCTGTTAGGGCATAACTCAACGGATCTTTTTGTTCTTTATTCAAATATCTTCTTACGGTATCTGCAAGCCTATTAATTTGATCATCTTTTTCTGCAACAGCAACAAAATCCTCTTTTTTCTTTGTATAGAGAGCAAGCAAAAAATCTTGTGCATTGCTTTGGAGAGTAAAAAATATTCGTTTGATAAAATCATCAACTTCAATCCTATCAATTTGTGCAACTCTTTCTATAACCACTTCTGTGTTCGTCACTTTTGTCATTTCAAAACCAACACAAGTTCTCTTAAGAGTTTCTTGTATTGAAGGAATTTGTTTTTTATGAACTTTTAACTTGATTTTATCATATCCTCCTTTATACAAAGCTCCGATATATCTATTAAGCATCCTATCTAGCTGTGTAATGTCTTTTTCTATAGAAAATTCTCTTTGTTGTCCGATTAAAGAGAGAGAAAGCCAGTTTCCATGTTCTTCAAGCTCTAAAAAATCTCCTGCATTTAAATTTTTCTCTCGCATCCAAGCAGTAGGGATAGTAAGTACTGCAGTTCTTTTTCCCAGGGAAATAATCTTTCTTTTCATTTGCTTATAAATAGTGCCCTTATTTATAAACATTGCCCTTAGATTGCCCTTATCTGCCCTTAAGCAAAATTAAACTACTAGGAAGTGATTACTTAATAGTAACAAAATATGCGAGGTATACACAATGGCAAACGATGCAGTATGTAAAGAACAAATAAAATACGAAAGTCTTTCTGACTTGCTTACAGATGACGAACTCAATAGGAGACTCGAAGAAAGCTACAAAAGAGAGCAGAAAGCAAAAAAAGAAGGGAAAGAATTCAACTATGGGACTCCTTGGTGGCATCTTTCCTATATGGGATAAAACCCCCTTCTTTTTCTTATTTAGGAGGCAAACATGGAAAGTATTCAACCATTCAAAAATACACGAAAAATCCAAGGAAGAATGAGTTATAGTGACTCTGTACGAGCCTGGAACATAATCCGCTTAAAAAAAGAGTTTTTACAGGAGTTTCAGCAACTCAAAAATCGACAGGAAGGTTTTTCCTATGAAATGCTACTTTTCTATAGCTATGAAGAACTCGAAAAAGCTATTAAGGAGATGAAAAATACT
>CAYHUV010000071.1:0-5021 GCA_964359695.1 Candidatus Woesearchaeota archaeon | reverse complement strand
CTACAAAATTTAAAGTTTGATGTAGAACAATTAGAATTGGTATATAAAGATTATAGAAGATTTGTCAGGGAAGAATTAGAAAGAATTCCAATCCCACCAATTATGATTTTATATGCATTGACTGGTTCTGGAAAAACAGAAATGTTGCAAAAATTAGATAATAGTATTGACCTTGAAGGTTTAGCACAACATAGAGGAAGTATTTTTGGAGATGTAGGTTTGCAACCAAGAACACAAAAAATGTTTGATAGTTTACTCTTAGAAAGATTGTATGAAGTACAAACAGAAAAAAAAATATTTATTGAAGGTGAAAGCAGAAAAATAGGTAATACTATGATTCCTCTACGGCTATGGGGTCTTATGCAAAAAGCAACAAAAATAAAAGTCATCTGTCCTACTGAACAGAGAGTTGAAAGATTGTATAAAGAATATTGTAATAATTTAGATATTCCTTTATTAATTCAAAAAATACAATATATACAACAACATCTTGGAAAGAAAAAAGCTGAAGAATTAATTGAAATGCTTGAAGCAGGAAAAGTCAAAGAAGTTATCCAAATTATTCTTTTAGAATATTATGACAAACTGTACAGACATACTGTGGACAGCAAGGAGTATAGTTTTGAAGTACATAATGTAGAAGAACTACGCAATTTACTTCTCTAATTTGTCTTTGATACTTTCTAATGCTTCTGGAAAAGAACCAATATAAGTGTAGCGTATTGTTCCATCCTCTAAAACTTTTTCGAACTCTGATTTGTTTCTTGTCCAAACAGGATTGACTCCGAATTTGTCTGTATAGAGACCATGATAGAGAACTGTTTCTTCTAAGGTGTCTGCATCTCTTCCAAAAAGAAATACTCTGTAATATTGTCCCTTGTAATGTTGGTAAATTCCATATTCCATTTGTTTCAAAAGAAAAGTCTCTCTTTAAAAGCATTACGCAACCTTACTTTTAAAGAAAATGTGTGCATGAGACATTTTTTCATAGAATACAAACTCAGGCTGTTTCTTTTTCGAGGTGAAAATAACGAGAGATGAGCCTTCCCAGAAGAGAAACCATGAGGCAGGTTCTAAAATAATAATGACCATACTTGCGAGAAGATTGTATTCATATTTGAAAAGGAAAAGAGTGGCAATGAACATGAGTACAATCCCAATAATGATAAAAATTATACCCGTCTTTACTGACTTTTGTTGTTCTTGATGCAAAAGAAGATAATGCCTTTTAAAATGTGAAAGAAGTCTTTTCTTAATTGTGAGTTCATCCTTGGTGTTTCTTTTCTCTTTGTTCAAAAAGAAGACTATGTCCATTTCTTCTCCTCTATCCGAAGATGCTTTTTTTGCTTCTTGGAGAAAATCATCAGATAATGCTCTTTCATGATATGGGCGAGGGTCAAAATCTGAAAACAGATCTTCATAACTATCTAATTGCATACGAATTTCATAACATTCTTTTTCTGTCATAATATCACTCTTGTTATATTTATAAACTAAATAGAATTTAAAGCTATCGGCTTCTTGCAAGTAAGATGTCTATTGTTTCAAAAAACTTTTTTAATCCACACAATTTTGGAAGTACTATGTCTGCTTCTTCACAAATAAAATCCTTATTTGAATAAGCCAGAGTTGGAACTTCTGGATTTAGCTCTTTAGACATTTTAATAATATAATACCCTTCAAAATAAGGTGAAGCAAAGTCTGCAATAAGAAGGTCATATTTAAGTCCATTTTGTATTTCTCTTTTTGCTACATCTCCAGAATTGATTATTATTGCAAGAAGCCCTTTCTTTTCAAAAAGATCCTCAAACATCCTAATCTCATCTTCTCTCCATACATCATCTACCCAAAAGACTGTTGCTCTAAATTTAACCATATTTTCGAAGTTAAATAAAGACTATAAAAAACTATTGTTTTCTCTCTTGTATTACATTAATGCTTATAAATGCTCTTTTGTAGATGAGCAGTATGATATTGGGCAGGATCATTGGGAAAACTAGTACTAAACAATTTGCTTTTAAGGTAGAAGGTGCTGCTAATATTTTTTCATATGTGCAAGTGATGCATTCTTCAGGAATCTTTGTTTTAGCAATGATTGAAGAGATTGAAAAAGACTCTGAAAGAAGTGTTGCGTTTTGTTCTGTTATAGGTTATAGAGATGATGAAGAGAAACTGCAAATGCTTAAATCTCCTTTAGATCCTGGTATTGAAGTATTACGTGCAGAGGATGATTTTATACAAACTATTCTGGGACTTGAGAAAAAAAAGAATTCTGCATATATAGGTATTCTTGATGGAAGAGAACATTTGAAAGTGTATCTGGATTTAAATACAGTCTTGAGCAAGCACGTGGTTGTCTTAGCAAAGTCTGGATCTGGAAAAAGTTATTGTTCTAGTGTCCTTCTTGAAGAACTCCTCTTAAAAAAAATTCCTGTAGTCATCATTGATCCACATGGGGAATATCCTTCCTTAAAGTATCCTAACCCAAAAGATAAGGAAAACATGATACGTTTCGGTATTGAACCACAAGGATTCTTGAAACAAATTACTGAATACTCTCCTGATGTGAAAGTAAACCCTGATGCGAAACCTTTGAAACTGAGTAATAGAAATCTTGCAGCTGCAGATCTTATTCATATGCTCCCAACAAAATTATCTTCTTCACAATTAGGACTTGTGTACAGTGCATTGAAAAATCTTGGAGGTAAAGTTGATTTTAATGAACTTCTGATTGAACTGGAATCTACAGAAGATAATAACAGTAAATGGACACTCATTCATATCTTTGAATATGTGAAGAAACTACACTTATTCTCTGAAAGCCCTACACTTATGGGAGAACTTGTGCAAGGAGGAAAAATGAGTATTATTAATCTTCGTGGGGTTGCACAGGATATTCAAGAAATTGTTGTGTATAAACTCATTCATGATCTGTTTGAAGAACGTAAGAGAGGAACTATTCCTCCTTTCTTTTTAGTGATTGAAGAGTGCCACAATTTTTGCCCGGAACGAAGCTTTGGTGAAGCAAAGAGCTCTGCCATCATACGACAAGTAGCTGCTGAGGGAAGAAAGTTTGGTCTTGGTTTATGTTTGATTTCTCAAAGACCTTCACGTGTGGATAAATCGGCTTTATCTCAAGCATCTACACAACTCATTTTAAAAGTGACGAACCCCAACGATATCAAAGCTATCTCCAATTCAGTTGAAGGAATTACTTCCTATACAGAAAAAGAAATCCAAAACATTCCTATTGGTACGGCTTTGGTCACAGGTATTGTTGATGTACCACTCTTAGTGAATATTCGTCCACGAATGAGCAAACATGGAGGTGAGGCAGTAAGTGCCTTTGTTGAAGAAGAACTTGAGGAGAAAAAAGAAGAAGAGAGTTTTATTGTGCAAGAAAAAAAATATGAAGAAGAAGGAGAAGCAATTCCTTTAATGAAACAACAGTTTAGTTTAGAAGATGTCAAGCTCATGCATGGAAATGGGGTGAGAATTTCTTTACAATTAGTTCCTGCTGTGTTGATGTTATGTTCTAGAAAAGGAGAAGAGTTCAAAGTATTGATTGATCTTGTAGATCTCCAAGTGATTGAGAAACTGGAGGATGTTTCTGGTCTCTCTTTATTAAAATTGCATCTAGAAGAATTAAATTTTAAACAGGAACAACTTTTGAATATTGCATTGAAAGAAGGGAAAGAAATGAAAGCTACGGAATTGTTTGCAAGGTCTGGCATGCAATTTTCTGAGCTGTATCAGAGTATGGATGTGCTTGTGCGAAAAGGATATTTATCAAGGATAGGGAATGATTATACTCTGAGTCCTTCTTTAGAGTTTCTTGCTTCCATTGATCAGAAACAGTTTTATCACCCTATTGTTTATGGGAGAAGTAATGGTGAGAAAGTCGATGCGAAATATCCCTATCAAGTCATTAAAGATTTTTTGAATAAGTTTTTTGAAGTTAAAGACGTGAAAGAATGTTTTGTCGAGAGATATACTGTTTCTTAACTCACTCTTTTTGATTTTTCCAAAATTCTACTCTTTTCTTATCTTTTTTCCGCATCTTTTTTACCCAATCTTCCCAATCTTCTATAAACAATTTATATACATCTGATGTTTTCCATACCTTGATTTTTTCTTGTTTTTTAAAGTGCTTATCATCAGACCAAATGTCTGCATCTATTGCAAGTGCTGCTGCAATAAAGGGTGTATCTTTTGGATCAATAGCCCACATAATCTCTTTTGCTTCAAGCATTTTTTCGAGGATTAACTCATCTTTCACAAGAACTAATCTTTCTTTTATTGTAACAAGTAGTGATTCTAGTTCTTTGCTGTTTATTTTTCCTTTTTCTTGAATGAGTAATTTATATTCATTTATTTCTTCTTCAGAAAAATTGATTGTTGCAAGTTCTATTTCTGTGTGAAAAATTATTTTTCTGGCTATACCTTCTTTTATCAAAGCAGAAATAAGAATATTCGTATCAAGAAGTAACCTCATTTAGAGAATCTCTTTAGAATATTCCCTTTGATTTTATGGCCAATTTCATCAGCATCTTTTTCGGTGAGTCCACTTTTACTCAGAACTTTGTCCATCCAATGAAGTTCCCTTATTTTCTTTTCAAATGATTGCCTGGCTATATCGCTCCATTTAATTTCAGTGTGTGTCTGCATCTCTTTGTAGAGTTCTTCCGATAGGGATAGAGTCATGTTTACCATAGGAGTATTATGTGTTAGCACATATTTAAAGCTTTCCTTAGTACCTCTTGACAGGAGTCACAAAGCTTATAAAGTCCGACTTTCACGGATAAAGTAGGATGAAACAGAAACTCTCTATAACTGTGGAAAAAGATATTGTTGCACGTCTGGAAAAGAAGATAGATGGGAAGCTGTTTCGTAATAAAAGCCATGTCATTGAGTATGCTCTTCGAGAGTGGGTGGAGAAAAAATAAATGGGCAACAGAAAAGAAGAAAAAGAAACTTTAGAAGATAAAATCCAAACTAATGAAGTGCAAACATCTGCAATT
>CAYHUV010000070.1:0-5086 GCA_964359695.1 Candidatus Woesearchaeota archaeon | reverse complement strand
TGTCTCTGCTGATAAAGAAATTGCAGGGCAAACTGCTGCAAATTTTGAACAGTGTACACGAATTACAAATAGAGATCGTCGTGTTTTCCAAGATGGACTTTGGATTATACAAAAGAGTAGAGGCTAAACATGGTTGAAGCAAGATTATTACAATTGAGAAGGCTAACAAAAAGTAAGAAGCCGACTTTCCTCAGACAGGATGCTACTAGAAATAAAAGTCTTGTAAAGAAATGGGTAAAACCAAAGGGTATGCACTCTAAGATGAGATTGCATCTAAGAGGAAGAAGAGCATCACCTTCACCAGGATATGCTTCTCCACGGGCTGTAAGAGGACTTACAAGAGAAGGATTACAAGAAGTTCATGTTTATAATGCTAAGGATTTACAAAATATTAATCCTAAAACACAACTAGTTGTTTTTGGAAATATTGGTTTACGAAATAAAATTGCACTTTTAAAAATTTGTGTAGAAAATAAATATGTTGTTGCACAAATTAAAGATATTCCGGCTTTCATGAAAAAAGTTGAAAGTGATTTTGCTACTAAGAAGGATGTTAAAAAACAATCTGAAGAGAAGAAAAACAAAGCAAAAGAAGAAGCTCTTAAAAAAATAAAAGTTACAAAAGAAGAAAAGAAAGAAGAAAATCCTACAGAAATACAAGAAGAGACAAAAAAAGGTGAAAAGAGTGATAAAATCAAAGTCTTGGAGAAAAAACAATGAGACTAGGTAATCAAAAAGATATGAGCGCAAAGATGCTCGGTGTAGGAAAGTGTAAAGTTTGGTTTGATACTGAACATATAACTGAGATTAAAGAAGCTATTACTAAAAGTGATATTCGTGGACTTATTAGAAAAAGAATTATTCAAAGAAGACCTGAACTTGGGCAATCTAGAGTTCGTGCACGAAAAAGACTTACTCAAAGAAGAAAAGGTAGACAAAAAGGTCAAGGAACAAGAAAAGGGAATAGGACTTCAAGATTGAGTAGAAAACAAACTTGGATGAATCTTGTTAGAACCCAAAGAGAATTTATTAAAGAACTTAAAATTAAACAAATTGTTAATACAAGCACATATAGAAATCTTTACTCTAAAATTAAAGGAGGATATTTCAGAAATAGAAGACACATCAAACTCTATTTAACAGAGCATAAACTCTTTCAAGAAAAAACAAGCAAAAAATGAAAACAAAAAAATTTTTACCATTCAAGAGAAAACTTCAGGGAAAAACAAACTATAGAAAGCGTTTAGATTTGCTTAAATCAAATCGCCTGCGAGTTGTTGTACGAAGGTCTTTGAGAAATATTACTGTACAAGCTGTAGAATATCATCCAGATGGAGATAAAACTATTTTTTCTGTTACAAGTAAAGAACTTAAAGAATTTGGATGGAAAGGCTATGGAAGAAATACCCCTGCTGGTTATCTTGTTGGCTACCTCTTTGGAATAAAAGCACAACAAAAGAAAATTAATGACGCAATATTAGATCAAGGGTTATATCTTACACGACAAGGCACTATTACTTTTAGTGTTTTGAAAGGACTTATTGACTCTGGGATGAAAATACCTCATAATGCCAAAATATTCCCTCATGAAGAAAGAGTTGAAGGAAAGCATATTTCAGAAGAAGTTGCAAAACAATTTGCGACTACTAAAGCAAATATTCAAAAGGTGAATAAATGATAAAAAAGAAAAGAAATTTTAAAGATGATCACGCAGAAAGCGGAATTGTAAAAGATAAAGGCTTTGATAGAGATGGCTGGAAACCTAAAACTGAATTAGGTAAAAGGGTCAAGAATGGAGAAATTACTAATATTGATCAAATACTTGATAGAGGACTTCCTATCTTAGAATCACAAATAGTTGATATGCTTCTTCCAGGATTACAAGTTGACTTACTTGAAGTAGGACAATCAAAAGGTAAGTTCGGAGGAGGAAAGAGAAGTATCTGGAGACAAACACAGAAAAAGTCTAAAGAAGGAAATAAACCTTCTTTTGCAACTGTTGCTGTCTGTGGAGATAATAATGGTTATGTCGGTATTGGGTTTGGAAAAGCGAAAGAAACTGTCCCTGCTAGAGAAAAAGCAACCAGAACGGCAAAACTTAATATTATTAAAATAAAAAGGGGATGTGGATCATGGGAATGCGGTTGTGGACAGCCTCACTCTATTCCTTTTACTGTTGATGGGAAATGTAGTTCAGCATTATTCAAATTGATGCCAGCCCCAAAAGGAACTAAACTTTGTACCGAGAGAGAAGCACAAAAGATTCTTCGCTTTGCAGGAATAAAGGATGTATATGGAAAGGCACGAGGACAAACACGAACAAAACTCAATGTTATGTATGCCTGCTTTGAAGCATTGAAACAACTTACTCAAGTAAAAACAAAAGAACGACATATCAAACAACTAGGTATTGTTGGAGGAAGGAATGAATAAAAATATTGCTATCATCAGGATTAGAGGAAGAACAGGAGTTAATGGAAAAGTTAATGATACTCTAGACATGATGAGATTATATAAACAAAATGGTTGTGTAATAGTTCCGAATAATCCTCAATATTTAGGGATGATCCAGAGAGCAAAAGATTATATTACTTGGGGAGAAATTGATAAAGAAACCTTTACCTTACTTTTTACAAGAAGAGCACGTGTTGCAGGAAACAAAGCACTTACTGAGGAATATTTAAAACAACATCTTAAGATAGATTCAAAAGTTTTTATTGAAGAATTTTTTGGCCAAAAGAAAAGATTAAAAGATATTCCTGGATTGAAGCCTTATTTCAGATTAAGCCCTCCAAATAAAGGGTTTGAACGTGGTGGAATTAAAAGACCTTTTAGTATGGGCGGCTCTTTAGGTTATAGAAAAGAAAAAATAAATGAATTAATTAAAAGGATGATCTAAGATGAAACGAAGTACTCCAAAGAAGAAGAATAAAGGATTCCGCGGCTATAAATCTCATGGTTGGGGAAGTAAAAAAAAGCATAGAGGAAAAGGATCTCGTGGAGGAAAAGGAATGGCTGGTACAGGTAAGAGAGCTGATACTAAAAAGCCGACCATTATCAATCTTTATGGGAATGATTATTTTGGAAAAAGAGGCTTTGTTGTTCCTAGAGCAACAGCATATCATGCTATCAATTTAAGAGATTTAAATGTTCTTATTGAAAAAAAAGTTATCAAAGGAGAAATCAATCTCAAAGATTTCGGATATGAAAAGCTTCTAGCAACAGGAGAACTTCGTACTGCTATTAAAATTACTGTAGAAAAAGCATCAGCACATGCCATCGAAAAGGTTAAAAATGCTGGTGGCTCTATTGTCATAAAAGAATAAGGTTTTTTCCTAATCATGTCTTTCCTAGATACTGTTTTAACGAACTTACCAGAAGTTCAAGGACCACTTCAGAAGAAGTTACCATTTAAAGAGAAATTACAGTGGACATTAGTTATGCTTGTTGCATTTTTTGTTCTTGGTTTGATTCCTTTATATGGCCTTGGAGAAAACTCTCTTGCACAGTTTGAATTCCTTTCAATTATTCTTGGAGCAAGTTTTGGTTCTATTATTTCTTTAGGAATTGGACCTCTGGTTACTTCTTCAATTGTCTTACAGTTATTGAATGGATCCGGTCTTGTAAAATTTGATCTCGCAACTCCAGAAGGAAAAAAAAGATTTCAAGGAGTACAAAAATTATTATCTATATTCTTTATCATCTTTGAAGCAGGGATTTATGTTTTGATGGGAGGTCTTGCACCTTCACCTCTTCTTGATCCAAGTCAATTTCGAACTGTGGAAATGATCCTTATTGGACAATTGATAGTTGGTGGTGTACTCATTATGTTTATGGATGAGATTGTTAGTAAATGGGGATTTGGATCAGGAATATCGCTCTTTATTGCTGCAGGTGTTTGTTCAGAAATTATGATCAGAGCATTTAGTCCCCTAACAACTACTGGAACTTTTGCATTTGGAACTTCACAAGATCCTGTTGGAAAAGTATGGGTCTTTTTTATATCATTAATGAATCAAAACCCAACTGGAGCAATACTTGCCCTATCATCTATTCTAGCCACTGTGCTAATCTTTTTTGTTGTTGTCTATGTGCAAGCAATGAAAGTTGAAATACCACTTTCTTTTGGAAGGATTAGAGGGCATGGAATTAGATGGCCATTAAATTTTTTGTATACTTCTAACATCCCAGTTATTCTTATTGCAGCACTGCTTGCAAATGTTCAACTATGGGCACGACTTTTAGAAAAATGGGGATATCCATTATTAGGAACTTATTCTGGATCAAGCCCTGTATCTGGATTTGTACTTTGGATTACGCCACAAAATCTTATCCAATCAATTATTACTGGAAGCTTAACATTTAGTCATCTTGCTCAGTCTCTAGTTTATCTTCTTTTTATGATAGGTGGAGCTATTATATTTGGGATCTTTTGGGTACAAACATCTGGAATGGATGCAAGTGCACAAGCACGAAACATGCTTAACTCGGGTTTACAAATTCCAGGATTTAGAAGAGATCAGAGAGTTCTTGAAGCAATACTTGATAGATATATTTTCCCACTAACTGTTATGGGTGGAGCAACTGTTGGAATTTTGGCATCAGGTGCAGATCTTATGGGTGCACTCACACAAGGAACAGGGATTTTGCTTGCTGTAATGATTATCTATAAACTGTATGAAGAAATTGCAAATCAACATATGATGGATATGCACCCTGCACTCGCAAAAATTATGGCGAAGACATAAGACTTAAATACTTCAAATATTTGTTCTTCTTCTATGAGTTTTACTTCATTTTTAAATCCTGTTTTAAGCCCATTAATGAGTATTCCTAATCCATGGAATCTTCTTTTACTTTCTTTTCTTATAACTCTAGTTATGACATTATTGTATAAATTTCTCACAGATCAAAAATTGATGAAAGAACTGAAAGATGAAATGAAAGAGTTGCAAAAAGAAATGAAATTGCTTAAGGACAACCCTGGAAAAATGATGGAAGTACAGAAGAAAGCTATGGAAAGGAATATGAAATATCTTCTTCAGAGTTTGAAACCTACTTTGATAACATTTATTCCTATTTTGAT
>CAYHUV010000069.1:0-5095 GCA_964359695.1 Candidatus Woesearchaeota archaeon | reverse complement strand
GAAGAGATATCTAGTAGCTTAGTGCTTTCGCAGGTTCGATCCCTGTCCCGCGCACTCTTATTCTACTGTGATGCGCATACTCTATAAAGGGTGATTTTGGGTGGCGCATATACGCTGAACTATGATGCGCTTCTCAGGTCTTCCCTACCCTTAAATAGGTTTTTTAGAATATAAAACTGTATTAATTTTTAGAAAAAGTTTTGATAAAAAGAAATACTTTTTTATCCCATTCATCAAGAGTATATTGATAGCCTTCTTTTTTAATTAGAATTTCTACAACTAAGAATATCTTTTGTTGTGTTTGCAAATCTCCGTTCCTAAGGATTCTCTTAACATCATTCTTTAGTTCTCTTGCAGAAAGGGGAATTTTTTCTAATGGGTGGTGTTTGAGTTCCCACTCCCAATATTTGTAATAGGGCCTAATTCTCCCTTCATGCAGTGCAAAGAGAATATTAATTAAATGTTGAATTGACAAAGCTGCTTCTAGATGAGCTCCCATATCTTCTCCATCTCTAAAACACTTGACAGATCGGAAAACAGCATTAATGTAAGCACTAATTTCCCTAGAAACAAACTCCTTAATTTGAGGGTTAGGAATTTTGCCCTTCTCATCAACAATTGCTTGTATTTCTCCATTCGTTTTATCAATAATAACTTTTACATGAGTAAAATCATATCTATCCCACTCTTCTCCAGAGCCCCATTCAGCATATGCTTTTAGTTGACCTAATGAAAATACACCAATATCAAAATCTTTATCTTCAAGAGTATCATATTTCCTTTGATACCTAACAAGAACTTTATCTTTAACTATTATTCTAATATCCCAATCAGAATGGGGAGTAGATCTTCCCTTACCTCTAGACCCAGTCAAGAAGAATGCGAGAATATTAGGGTCATCTCTTGCTTCAGTTGATAATCTTTCAAACTTTCTTTCTGGTGAGTCCATTATTCATATTTAGCTATTAAAGATATATAAATCTATTTAGTCATTGGCGTAAAACTATTTCTTACTAAGAACCACAAAACCAAAACATTTATTAATAAAGTAAGACTTATCTTACCTATGGAAATCGCAATAACCACAATGAGCTCTAAAGGCCAAGTAGTCATCCCTGCAGATATGAGAGGAGATCTACCTGAAGGGGAAAAAATCCTTATTATCAAAGAAGGAAAACAGCTTATTCTCAAAAGAACAGAAGACCTAAATGAAAGTCTTAAAGAAGACCTTGCCTTTGCAAAGAAAACAGAACAAGCCCTAGAAAACATTAAAGCGGGCAAAGGAACAACAATGAAGTTTGATGACTTCATCAATGAAATTAAAAAATGGTAGAGCTTACTTTTGAAGAGTCTTTCAAAAAAGACTTTAAAAAGATAAAAGATGAAGAAACGAAGAGAAGGATTATTAAACAAATAGAAAAAATACAAGAAAATGCTGATATAGGTAAACCCATGAGGTACGGGAGAAAAGGAACAAGGGAATTATATATCTCTCCATTTCGACTTTCCTATATGGTTGAAGGGGAAAATATTTACATTTTGGCATTATACCATAAAGATCAACAATAATCATATAAGTCTCCTTCACTCATACTATATAACATTAGGTAATACCAAGAAAGTCGGCGCATCTCAGTTGAGCGTGGATGCATGTCCCGCGCATCCTTCTTCAAGGTTGGAAGCGTAACTAGCTTTTCTAAGTAAGAAAATTAAAACATAGGACTTTAATTCAAGGAACTGTTCACTCACATTTAACTTTCTTTTGTGTCCGTTTACCTTTTACCATTAGAAGGCTTAATGATCTAGACATCTGGCTTTATAGTCGTTTTTGTCCGTAGTGATAAGAGACTTTTGTTTTGATGTGGACAAGAAATTCATTGAAAATATGCACTTCCTCTTTTTTGATTATAAGCCCTACCGCAGGCAAATTCTGCTATTTGGAATGATTTATGCACTCGTAATAAGAGACTTTATATTCCGTGCTAAGAATCTTTAAAAGGAAAGATATAAAAATGATCTAAACTATCCTATTTATGTAATATTTATGAGATAAAAAATGGAAACACAAACAATAACTTTAGATAGAAAAGAGTACAGGGAGCTTAAAGAAAAAGCCGAACTTGGTGATACCCTTCTTTTGAAATTAGTTAAAGGTCTTGAAGATATAAAATCTGGCAGAACAAAAGCTTGGAAACGGACTACATCTGTTTAGTCCTTTTTTCTATTTCTTCTTTGTAGTGAGGAATTAAGTGTTTAATGAGGTTAATAACACCTTGCTGGTCTTTCTTTTCACTTAATGCTACAACAAAGACAATAATCTTCTCTTCATAAATCAGGAAATAAAAACGAAATTTACCTACTTTCTTTTCACGGAAAAATTTGTAACCTAAGGGCTTTCCTACATAGGGATTTGTTTTAAGTTGTTCAATCTCGTTTTCCACTTGAACTTTTATAGAATAGTCTAATCTTTCAAAGTCTTTATCAAACTGTTCTGTTGTTTCTATGCGATATTTTTCCATTCTCTTTTAATATTGTCATTTTTTAGGCTCTCTCTATTTTTATGTTTTGCCATAGAAATTCATATAAACTTCAATCCCTTAATAGAATTGTTCATAAGAATTAAACTTACGCTACGCTTCTACCCTTCAGGGATGATGCATGTCCCGCGCATTTATAGTCTTAATCCCCCAAATCTATTTAATTTATAATAATAGAAATAACTTATGCGCAATACAACTTTATGTTTTCTGCTAAGATCTGAAGAAATTTGCCTTCCAATGAAAAAACGTGGCTTTGGACAAGGAAGACATAATGGTTATGGGGGAAAACAAAGTGAAAAAGAAAGTATTGAAGATGCTGCAATAAGAGAACTCTATGAAGAAAGTAAAATTTTGATCAATAAAGAAAATCTTTTTCTTGTAGCAAAATTAGAATTTTACTTCCCTGAAAAACTTGAATGGAATCAATGTGTGCATGTTTATAGTATAGAAAGATGGGAAGGTGAACCCCAAGAAACAGAAGAAATGCTTCCATATTGGTTTCAAAAAACAAATCTTCCCTATGAATTAATGTGGCCAGATGATCCTTTCTGGCTTCCATATATCTTAGATGGAAAATATATACAAGCAAAGTTTTCTTTAGGCTTAGACCAGAATTCTATTCTTCATCAAGAAGTAAAAGTTTATGATAGAAATTTATTTTCGCAAACTTTTTAAACTCTAAAAGTGGTAATTCTAAAAAGAGGATTATTTTGGTAAATATACTTTTTTCAGAAACAATAAACACAAAATTAGAGCAAAAAATTTATAAGATAGTTTCTCAAGCAAATCATAAAAAAGAAAATTAGTATTTTTTCCTTAGCAATGGAATAAATAGAGAACTTTTTTCAATAAATTGACTCAAATATTCTGCTCCCAAGAAATAAAACATCAGACTTAGAATAATAACAATAAAAACCAGCAAACCAACAATGATAAAAATCTTTCTTTTATCCTTAAATAATGATTCTTTCTCTATATTTTCTTCTTTTTTTGCGAATAAAGGTTTTTTTTGTACAATAATATTCTCAGTCATAATATTACTATAAAATAAACTTTCTATTTAATCTTTGTGTTTTTCGAAGAAATAATCTTAAGAATCTGTTTTTGTACGAAAGACACACCTTTTTCACCAGAAACTCTTGTATACAATCCTTTCTTTTTATAAAAGGAAATCAAAGGTGCAGTTTGTTTATCATACACCTTAAGCCTTTTTCGCACAGTACTCTCTTTATCATCTTTCCTTTTCCTTAGTTTTCCTTGACAATTATCACAAATTCCTTTTTTCTTCACAGGAAACTCTAAACCATAAATTTTTCCACAACCTAAACATTCCCTTCTTGAACCTGCACGTTTTAAAAGAAGACTTTGTGGGCAATATACATCAATCGCAAAATTTATAGAAACAATCTTTTCTAATGCCTCAGCTTGTGTAATATTTCTAGGAAAACCATCCAATATAAAACTCTTTTTAGGTAAATGTTTTATTAAAACAGGAAGAATAAGCTTATCTGGAACTAATTTTCCTTTTCTCATATATACTTGCGCTTCTTTTCCGAGTTTTGTTTTCTTCTCTAATTCTTTTCTAAAGATTTCTCCCAAAGAAATAATGGGTATCTTTAGTTTTTTAGACAGTAATTGTGCTTGTGTTCCTTTTCCAGAAAGAGGTTTTCCTAAAAGAACAAATTTCATATTAATACTACTTATTCTATATCTATAAATAATTTTCTATTTTTTTCTAGCTAAGTTCTTATAAAGCGTCTTTAATGATAAAACCCTATCATGTATGAAGGTCCAAAATTGGTGATTTACCCAGGGGGAATGGGTGGGCAAAAGACTGCTTATGCAATTCTAGATCTCCAACGTATTCGTGATGGGACTCATTATGGTTTTAAAGCCTTTAAACCAAGAAATTCTGAGCGTAAAGGAATAGACTTAGGTAAAGCAAAGTTAGTCTCCAGCGCCGGTCCAACTATTAAAGCAATTACTATTCCAGAGGATAAACCGGAAATGATTTTAGATCAAATAGAAAGGAAGGATCTTTTTATTTTAATTGATGAAGCTCACATGTTTGGTTCAGGTTTACAGAAAGTAGTAGATACTTTATTGAGTAGAAGAAATGTTGTTCATGCTGCTTTTCTTATTAATGATTATGGCGATCGCGTTTTCCCTAATGCTTCATATTTAATGTCACAAGCCGATATATGTACAGGGTTTTATCATGGTGTCTGTAAGGAGCCTGGATGTACCAAAAAAGGGGTGCACAGTCAATTATTTATCCAAGGAGAAATTGCGCTTTATCGTGGCTCAAAACTTTTCACTGGTGATATAAAATCTGGATCAAAAATAAAATATCGCCCACGCTGTCATGAACATTATGAGAAGCCTAAAAATCATCCAGATTTTAAAGAGGAAGGAAAATGAAAATCGCAGTAATTGGATCACATGGAACATTCAAAACAACTTTAATTTACTTTCTTGCAGGTGTTTTAAAAGCAAAAGGCAAAAATGTAGGTATTATTCGTGAAGTTGCGCGTGCCTGTCCTTATTTCAAAGAA
>CAYHUV010000068.1:0-5102 GCA_964359695.1 Candidatus Woesearchaeota archaeon | reverse complement strand
AGTTTCGTAATTCACAGATTTTTAAGATTAAAAATTGTAATAATCGACGCACTTTCAAGTTTTTTATTTTTTAATATGTAAGTGTAAATTGCAGGGGAGAGTATAAGAGCAAAACTAACATTTCCGATTAAATGGAGTAATGTAAATGGAATTTGTCCGACCAATGCTTGTGTAAATGATTGATTAAAAAATAATGGCCCTATAGAAAGACCTGTAATTGCGTCATATAAAATAGTTCCTATTATTGCAAATTTTGCATAATCCCAAGCATTGTTTTTTTTATTTTTAAAATAACTTACTGCAAATAACCCCAATAATCCATAAGTTAAACCAGTAATCAGACTCCATATACCTAATTTATTTGTAAATATATCGTATAGAAATATACTAAAAAATGCAAAAGAAAATCCTGCAAATTTTCCATAGAAACGGGCGAATGGCATTTGTGCAGTTAATATCAGCTCAATGTTTGGTGGTTTAAACGGTATAAGACGAAACAAAAAACAGACTACAAAGCCAACTATATACTGCCAATAATTTTTCTTGATTTTTTCCATATTGGTGAATCAAATTCTGCATTTGCAAAAAATCTTTGAGCCTTCGCCCTCGGAGTCATAAAGACAGGGGACCCACGACTCTTAAAATTCTTTGCAAATGCAGAATTTAAAAAGTATGCCTGCGATAAGTTTTATAATTCACAGTGAATTGAGTATATTCAAATAAGAGAGATGATGCAATAGCATATAATTATTTTTTTATTTAAAATAGTGGAAAAAAGAAAATCTTTAATAAAAACAAAGCTCTATTTTATGGTCTAATATTTTTAATATTTCTTTAAACAAAATTTCTTGACAAGAGTCAAGAAAGATGATTTTTTATATAAAAGCTATTTGAAAACACAAAAACAAAACATTGAACAAACAGGATTAAAAATCTATTTTTAACCGGCTATTAAGATATTTAATAAATCAGATTTATCTGTTTATTTTATCTTTTAGGGCCACAAACTGTTTGCGATTATGAAACATCTTTGGTTTTTCCTTATCATTTTTTTGGCTCAAATGAGTCAAGTCCAAGCCCAGGTCAGATTGTTGCCTAATGGCAAATTTGCTGTTGGAGACAACAAGACCGAATATTCTTTTGCAAAACCTGCAGGAGAAGTTGTAAAAGTTCTACAAGGTTCTCTATGGGGTCTTGTTCGAACAAACGGAGAAAAATTAATCTCTGGTTGTAAAAAAATAACTATACTTTCAGATTTAGATAAGAAAGTATATGTTATTGAATTAAAATACTCTTCAAATCAAGAGGGAATACTTCTTGTTACCAAGGATTCATTTCTCATTATTGTGGGGGATAATATTGATTTCACCCAGAAATGTGTTACTTGGCAAAAAAATGAAGAAGAGTGTTATGCTTTATGGATAAACGAAGCAAAAGGAGGATGGGTTAAATTTGGTCCTTTTCTGGATGCGAATGCAACCGAAAATGAAGGTCCTTTGTGTCTAATAACCACTAAAAAAGGATATACCTTTGATTCATATATTGATGAAGAAGGAAAAATTGTATCTTTTGATCATTCTTTAGAATTAGAGAGAGAAGATGGATGGAAACCCATTTTTCCATTTTCTGTCAAATCAAAAAAGAAGGGTTTCTTTCTTGGAGAATATCAGGTCTATGCACATCCTGGTTCCGAAAGTAAAGATCATTATGTTTATTCCAAGAAAAAGGATCTGTGGGGTTTTATCGACTCCTTAGGAAAAATAACTCCCTTAGAAGGCTATAAAAGCACATACAATCATTCTTACGATGTGAATCTTACAACGGAAGGACACATCTCCTTTGTTAAAGAAAAGAATGATTCTGTTTACCTAATAATAATCAACGGAAAAAGATTGGATTTTTCTATTCCAAAATCTTTAGATTCCAATAAAGTGAACAACAATTTCGTAACCCCTGTAATGGATTCTATTTTTAAAGCAAAAAAAGCGAAACCTCGCTTTGATAGCTTTGAAATGATGGTGGACACAATTTTGAAATATAATTCAGAATTTTGTCTATTCAGAACAAATCAATATCAGGGAGTTATGAAATATGACTCCACAGTAATAGTCGTTGATTGGTGTCGTTCAATCGTCCCAATGGTTGATGGGAATACTTTTCTTATTAACAAAAAAGATGGCTATAAAGAAGATGATGTAAATGCTTTTGATCTCTCCAACTTAAAAGAGATAGCTAATGATGACGATGAAGAGTCTTGGTATTCTTCTGTTGTTTACAGTTCATTTTCAGACTCATTAGTGAGTTTTTCAAATGGGTTGTATATTTATGAACATCATCTTTTAGGTGGGGAGTGGAAAGAATCTTACAAAGGTATACAAGTGACCCCTGAAAAATTTGTGGAGTATAAAGAAGGGACAAAATTCGGAGATGTAGTTTATCAATACATTGAAGAATTAGGAGGTTATTATTTGTTTTACGACGGAGAAGTAGATTTCGTTTCATTTCTTCAGGTAAAAAATAATATTCTGTGTACAATTTCTCCATATAGTTGGGGGGATAAAAAAGAAACTTATGAAATTTCCATTTATCGTAAAGATGGAAAGAAAGAATACTCTTTTTATCAAATAGAAAAAAGAGGTAAAGAGAAATAAAAAATATATTAATCTATGTCAACTTATGATGTAGATATAAAAAATAAAAGCGGGAGCATTTAATATGTTCTCGCTTTTTCTTTTAGATAGAGATTAGATAGATACCGAGTGTCTATCTACAATAATTTTAAAATTTGTGAAAAAATAACTGTATAAGTTTTATGCATATGCTAAAATCTTATACAACTATAAATAAAATGTTTTTTGTCCCAAAACTGTGGAAAAAAGAAAATCTTTAATAAAAACAAAGCTCTATTTTATGGTCTAATATTTTTAATATTTCTTTAAACAAAATTTCTTGACAAGAGTCAAGAAAGATGATTTTTTATATAAAAGCTATTTGAAAACACAAAAACAAAACAAATGAACAAACAGAAAAATTAACTAGATTCTTAAGATTAAAAAGTGAGCTTTGATTCGTCTATCCCTTTTATCTTTTAGGATCGTAAATTTGTTTACTATCATGAGAAAGCTATTTTTGTTTCTTCTTTTTGTGCTTTTGGCTCAAATGAGTCAAGCCCAAGTAAAACTTCTTTCTAATGGAAGATTTGCTGTGGGAGGTACTTGCCATGACTTTGACGAAATATCTTTAATTCCAGATGGGAATTATTTAGTCAAAGAAAATGGTTTTTATGGAATTATTGGGGAATCAGGGGAAGAAGTAACTCCAATAATATATAAAAATATATCTGTGTTTCCTCATAGCATGTATATTTGTCTTTTGGATGATAGTCCTCTCGGTGCAGAGGATGTATATATTAAGAACAATAATTTCATAGAAAAGTTGACAGGACCTTTCTACGTAAAAGGAAATTCATTTTATGGCTCTAATTTTGTTTCTTTTGCAAAAAAAAGGGGACAAGATGAAGATAGAAATGAAGACGAAAAAAATACAATATTATTTTCCAATAATGGAAAAAGGTGGCTTAGGTTTCCTGAGTTAATAAATTATGCTTGGGTAGAAGCAGCAGATAATCCTGTTAAAAAAGAAGTTGAAATTCAACAAGAAAGATTTGGAGATTTTATTGTTTTAAACACAGAATTAGAAGAAATTAGCCGTAGAACTTATGATGATGCCGAAAACGGAATAGTAAGAAAAAAAACAGCTTATGGAAATCTAATTTCTGGTCTTTCAGGAGACACTTTGCATCTCAATAATTCTACTGAAGCTTTCTATGCTAAAAATATTGAGTGGGTAGAACATCTTAATGCTTATTTTATAAGTGATAATGATGGTTTTTTTACTCTATTAGATCCAACAGGAATTTCAGAATTTTTTGGAGGTAACCTTGTAGTCAACAATAAATATTCATTAGTTGTTGAAAACGGCGGATTGTATTATGAATACAATCAATCTCCCGAAAATAAATGGAGTGGAAATTTTTTCAATTTTGAAGGTTTTGATCTTTTAGAAGAAAGAGAAAATAAACCCGTATTTGGAAAATTATCTGGAGATGTGGTTGATCTCGTATTTTTTTCAGATAGTAGCATTTTTGAAATTTCTTTGCCGGTAAGTGATTTGATGGCAAAATTACCAACAAAGAAAACTCTTAATAAAACTGGGAGGAAGTTTGAAAATAAATATGGAAAAGAAGATTATTTCTATGATCCATATGAATTTACAAAAGATACTCTTTTGTACTACGACGGTTTTACATTATTTAAAAAAGATAGTGTAGGCGGAGTAATTAAGGGTGATTATGTCTTAATGGCATCTAATTTATGGAGGTCAATTATACCTCTTTCAGAAGATGTCTTTTTGGTCAATAAAAAATACTCCATACCAAATCCATTAAATTTCAATAATTATCTTTTATTGAGAAATGATTATGAAAGAGAATTCTTAGAAAGAGACCCTCCACAAGTTGGTGTTGGTGTCGTTGCTAATTGGGATACTTTGTCTCGCACAGGGACAATTGGTTCTCCTGTATTCTTGTGTGAATTTGATGAAAAAGGAGAATATCAACCAACTCATATGATGAGTTTAGAATTGGAAAATATGTATTTAGGTGATGTTCTTACGAAAAGTGCAACATTACCTGGATATTTTTTTAAATATCAAGATGGTATTTATTTCCATTCCCAAAACGATCTTGATTTGGTGAGATATAAATATATCACCAATAAAAATGGATACACTGTCTGTGTTGACGGTGAAGAAAACAATTTTGATGTTTTCTTGAATTATTCCGACAAAGATTATGAGGGATGGAATATAAAAATTCCATTTCTTAAAAAATAAAAAATCTTAAAAAAAGAAAAGCCCGTCTTACGCAAGACGGGCTTTCATTGTTAATAAACAAAATCAACCATCGGGTTGACACATACCCTAAAGGTTTGCCAAAGCCTTGCTTTGGCAAACCGTATAACAAACGCCATAATACACATATACGCCATGGCTGAAATGTGTAAAACTTCTTGACAATATAAAATTATTAAAAGATTAAAAAT
>CAYHUV010000067.1:0-5236 GCA_964359695.1 Candidatus Woesearchaeota archaeon | reverse complement strand
AACTATTGCTGAATCAGAAATCTCCTGGGATAAAATTAAAAATATAGAAAAAAGGCGATCAGAAGAAGAATGGGTTTATGATTTTTCTATTGAAAAAACACATAACTTTGTTGCTAATAATATGATTGTCCATAATACAACAACAATAGCCAAAGTAGCACATCTCTTGAAACAAAATAAACTTAGCTGCGTACTTGTTGCCGCAGACACTTTTCGAGCTGCATCTATTCAACAACTAGAAGAACAAGGAAATAGGGTGGGTATTAAAGTCATTAAACATGATTATGGAAGTGATCCTGCTGCTGTTGCATTTGATGGAGTAAAGTATGCACAACAAAAAAATATTGATGTTGTTCTAATTGATACTGCTGGAAGACAACATTCTAACACGAACCTCATGGATGAAATGAGAAAAATCATTAGAATAAGCAAACCGGATCTCAAAATATACATAGGAGAAATGATTGCAGGAAATGACTGTATCGATCAGATTAAAGATTTTGACAAGGCTATAGGTATTGATGGTGTTATTTTAAGTAAAGCAGAGATTGATGAGAAAGGGGGCACAGCACTTTCTGTTTCATATGTAACAAAAAAACCTATTTACTATTTGGGTATAGGGCAAGAACTAAATGATCTTAAACCTTTTGAAAAAGAAGAGCTTATTAAGAAAATCTTTTCATAGGAATCTTTAAATAGTTATTTTGTTTGTATATATTTTAGAGGTGGTTTTATGGTTGTAAAAAAAATGAAAGATGATGATAGCAAAACCTGGGCGTTTCTAGGAGTTTTTTTGACTGTTATTGGATTTATTATTGTTCTTTTTACGAGAAAGGATGACCAATATGCAATGTATTATGCAAAGCATGGCTTGGTTATTTTTATCGCATGGTTGATTTTTATTCTTATTGGAAGAATACCTGTAATTGGATGGTTTATCTATATCATTGGTGGCATTGGGCTTTTGATATTATGGGTTATGGCGTTCATTGCAGCACTCTCAGGTGAGAAGAAGAAATTTATTGTCTTGACAGACCTTGCTGAAAAAATTAAGATTTAATTTTTTTTTATTTTCCTATGAAAAAGAGTATTTGTTTGTTCATAATTATCATTTTTATTAGTGCGTGCACTCCTTCATCAAATTTAGAATCTTCTCAAAATACTATTGAAAAAGGAGTAAGTCTTTCTCCAAGGAGTTATTCTTCCGAGGATTTTACTTCTTTTTTTGCAAAGGCACAAGAAACAGGAACGATCATAAGTTGGGCAGGAGATTGGAATGAGTTACAGAATGTTGAATCTGGAGCTCCAGCTGTTGTAATGGTTTTAGCTGAAACTTATTCTTATACACCTATTATTGAAGTACAGTTTTTTCAACAATCTGAACAAAAATTACTTAGGCCTTTGAACGAAGATAATTTACAGAGCTACAAAGAATTAACAAAAGAATTTGTAAAAAAATATAATCCACCTTATTTAGGAATAGGAATAGAAGTAAATATTCTCTATGAGTCCTCGTCAGAAGATTTTGAAATTTATGCTTCTTTTTACAATCAGCTTTATGATGAAATTAAAGAAATATCTCCAGAAACTAAAGTTTTTCCAATTTTTCAACTAGAACGAATGAAAGGTCTAAAAGGAGGCCTCTTTGGTGGAGAGAATAATGAAAAAAATAATGAATGGGATTTACTTACGAAGTTTCCTAAAGCTGATGCAATTGGATTTACTAGCTATCCAGGACTTATTTATTCTGAGCCAACTGAAATTCCTGAAGATTACTATTTGGAAATTAAAAATTATACTAACAAGCCTATTTTCTTTACTGAAGTAGGTTGGCCTGCATCTTTAGATATTGAAGGCTGGCAAAGTAGTGAAGAAGAGCAAGCTGCATTTGTGGAGAGAATTTTCTTATTGATAAAAGATACAAATACAGAATTTATTATTTGGAGCTTTCTTTATGATCAAGAGACTGAAGAACCATTTAAATCGTTAGGACTTATTGACAAAGAAGGAAATGAAAAATTAGCTTTTGAAACATGGAAATCTTCTTAGTAGAAACCATTTTCTTTGCTCCAAAAGGGGATCTTAAAATGCCATTCTAACTCTTTGGTATCTATTTCTTCTACAGGATATTTTAACTTCCAGACTTTTTCTTCAAGTCAATCAAAATCAAAACCTACTTGTTCGATTATTTTTTGAATTTTCTTGTCAGACATATTTATTTTTAGAGACTAATAACATTTATATATCCTCCGAAACACCTTTTTTCTATGGTTTTAGACAAGTTAGGAAGTTCATTAAAGGAAACTTTAGCTAAGATAGCGAAGAGCCTCTTTGTTGATGAAAAACTCGTCAATGAACTTGTCAAAGATATTCAACGTGCTCTTTTGCAAGCAGATGTGAATGTGAAGCTTGTGTTTGATCTTTCGAACAAAATAAAAAAGAGAGCTTTAGATGAAAAAGTTCCTGCAGGCATTTCTAAGAGAGAATATCTCGTGACTATTGTCTACGAAGAATTAACAAGATTTCTCGGTGGTGAGAAAAATGAAATTGTTATTGATAAAACAAAGAAACCTTTTATCATTATGATGGTTGGCCTTTACGGATCAGGAAAGACAACTAATGCAAATAAAATAGCAAAATACTATCAAAAAAGAGGATTTAAAGTAGCTACACTAGGTTTAGATGTACATAGGCCTGCAGCAGCACAACAATTAAAACAACTTTCTGATAAGTTGAGTATTCCTTGTTATATCAATGAAAAAGAAAAAAATGCACTAAAGATTTATAGGGAATTTGAAAAGCACTATAGTGAATATGATATTCTTCTTATTGATACTGCTGGAAGAGATTCCCTTTCTGATGAGCTTGTTGAAGAACTTTCTTCTTTGAACAAGTACATTAAGCCTGATGAAAAACTCCTTGTTATTTCTGGAGACCTAGGACAAAGTGCACAAAAACAAGCTGAAAGTTTTCATAGTGCTTGTGGAGTAACTGGCGTGTTCATTACAAAACTTGATGGTACTGCAAAAGGAGGAGGAGCATTGAGTGCATGTGCGGTAACGCAAGCTCCTGTGAAATTTATTGGTGTTGGAGAAAAACCTGATGATATTGAAACGTTTAACCCGAAAGGATTTGTTGGCCGCCTTTTAGGTATGGGAGATATTGAAGCCCTTCTAGAAAAAGCAGAAGAAGCGATGAGTCAAGAAGAAGCAGAGGATATGGGGAAAAAAATGCTTAAGGGTGATTTTAATTTTCTCGATCTTTATGAACAAATGCAGGCAATGAGTAAGATGGGTTCTCTTTCTAAAATTGTAGAAATGATTCCTGGTTTAGGAGGAGCTAAAATCCCTAAAGAAATGCTTGAAGGACAAGAAGGAAAACTGAAAAAATGGAAAATAATTATGCAATCTTGTAATAAAAAAGAATTAGAAGATCCAGAGATTATTGCACGAGAGAGAATCGATAGAATTGCAAAGGGGTCAGGTACAAGTGTGCAAGAAGTCAGAGAATTATTGAAACAGTACAAACAAAGCAAAAAGATGATGAAGATGATGGGTGGGACAGAAGATCCAGAAAAAATGATGAAAAAACTCAAAGGAAAGATGCCCAAGGGTTTTGGAATGTAAAATGAAATTTCTTTGTGAAGGTGCTGAAGCTAAAATTTTTTTCAAAGATGGAACTGTGATTAAAGAAAGAGTGAAAAAAGTATATAGGCATGAAACTCTTGACCAAGCTATTCGTAAATCGCATACTCGAAAAGAAGTAAAACTTCTACAAAAAGCTGCACAGCATATTCCTGTACCAAAAGTAATTTCACATTCAGATAAGGAAATGATTATTCAAATGGAACATATTGGTGGAGAGAAATTACGTGATGTGATCAACTCCATTGACAGAAAAGATATATTTCGTAGAGTAGGAAGAAAAATTGCAAAACTTCACAATGTAGATATTATTCATGGTGATTTGACAACTTCAAATATCCTTGTGCATGATAAAATTTATTTTATTGACTTTGGTCTAGGTTTTATATCAACAAAAGTTGAAGATAAAGCTGTTGATTTGCATATTATCAAAAAAGCATTAGAAAGTAAACACTATACCCATGCTGAAGAATGTTTCAAATACCTTTTAGAAGGATATACAAAAGAAAACACAGAAACTGCAACAATTCTCCGACGATTAGAGAAGGTTGAAAAGAGAGGACATTACAAGCAGAAGTAGTTACGAAACATTTATTAAGGCATTTTTTCTCCAGTCTACAAATTGGCACAGACAACACTTTCAGAAGCAGCAACAGGAAAGAAAGAAAGACATACTGCAGAGATCCTCGCTGAAAAGCAACAATCCATTTCTATTTCAGAATTTTTTACAAAAAATAGACACCTTTTAGGTTTTGATAATCCTCGAAAAGCACTTCTCACCACTGTACGTGAGGCGGTTGATAACGCATTAGATGCATGCCAAGAAATGAAAGTTCTTCCGGAAATTAGAGTTATCATTGATGAGACTAGCACAGATAAATATAAAGTTACTGTTGAAGATAATGGTCCAGGAATTGTACGACAACAAATTCCAAATATTTTTGCAAAATTATTATATGGAAGTAAATTTCACAGACTGAGGCAATCACGCGGAGCTCAGGGAATAGGAATTTCTGCAGCTGCACTCTATGGTCAACTCACCACAGGAAAACCTATTAGGATTATTTCTAAAATAGGACCTTTACAAAAAGCACACTACTATGAACTTCATCTGAATACGAAAACAAACGAACCAGAGATTATGAAGGATGAAGAAAGAGAATGGGAAGGAAAAGATCATGGTACAAAAGTACAAATTGAATTAGAAGGGAAATATCAACAAGGAAAACTGAGTGCTGATGAGTTTCTGCAACTGACTGCAATTTCTAATCCTGAGGCAAGCATTATTTACAAAGCTCCTGGTACGGAGGCTATAGAGTTTGCACGTGCAAGCAATGAACTCACTCGGGAAACAAAAGAAATACAACCACATCCTTATGGAGTTGAATTGGGAACTTTGATGCGTATGCTTAAGGAAACAAAAGCTCCTAGTCTCCAAGGATTTCTACAACAAGATTTTTGTCGAGTGAGTGCAAGTGTGGCAAAAGAAATCTGTGAGAAATCTGGAATTCAAGAACGAGTAAAACCACATGGTATTGCACGAGAAGAGGTTGAAAAAATATTCAATGCCATCAAACAAACAAAAATCATGG
>CAYHUV010000066.1:0-5485 GCA_964359695.1 Candidatus Woesearchaeota archaeon | reverse complement strand
CTATGTATTTCATTCTGCAAGATAAATGTTATTCTTAGCTTCTAAAATCTTCACATTTATTAAATCTCCTTCATTCTTTTCACAATGTTGCACTGTAACAGTTCTTCCTCTTCCTACAGCAATCATTTGATCCTTAAACCACCCTTTTAATCTCACTTCTAACTTTACCTTTTCTCCTTTCTTAAAAACTTCCTCTACACGTTGAGCTTTATGTATCCCTAATTCTTTTGCAGTAACTTGTAAAGACAATCCAAATTCCTTCTCCCATTTTTTAATTTGGGAATAAAATTGATACCAACTTTGTGCTTTTATCTTTTCATGTTTTCTTGAATAAGCATACACTTCATATTTTTGTATTCCTAAAAGATAACCTTTCTCTTTTGCAAAAGAAATAATCTTTGGAATTTCTGTATCATTAACCCCAGGAATCCACACAGGACACAAACGAACAACAATTCCTTTTTGCTTACATTTTTCTCCAAATTCTTTTACTTTCTCAATGTCCATACAATGAGAATTCGCTAATTTTTTCGCAAGGATATTGTCCATTGCATGAAAAGAAAGATTAATCACATCAACATTTATATCTCTCCATATCGTCCCATTTGTTTGTATAGATATTTTCTTTATTCCATAAATTTTTCGTATACCATTAACTAATTTTTCTAATTGAGGATAACAAAAAGGTTCTCCTACAGAATCAATATTAATTTCCACATCATTTCCTTTCAATGCAACAACTTTTTCCACTTCCTCTAATAAATAATCACAATCTACTTCATAAAAAACTTTATGCTGCTGAGACAATGGTCCACCATCTACTGAGCAAAATGTACAATTGATATTGCACACAGAAGTCGCTCGCACTTGAAGAAGATTCGTTCCTCTATCTAAAATACCATATGCAATACAACCAAATAAAGGTATACCACGATCAATCTTCACTAACATATACTTTTGAGCCAATATGGAGCTTTATAAACCTTTTCTCACGTTTTTTGCTTCATGATATGCCAGGAATATATGATATAATTCCTTCGCATTCAACACATGTCCAAGCTCAATTTTTTCTCGAGAAATAAAAAATGCATCACATTGTCTTCCACCAATAGAATCATGTGATCCAAAATGAAAATGTTCAAAAGCAATAATTCTCTTCCCATCAAAAGCACCGTTCAAAATCAAATCTCCAGAATATCTCATCTCTGCAAAATATTTAATTTGTTTGACTAACTTTTTCTCATCACCATACCTTTGTAAGAATCTCTCTCCAATAAACTTTACCCTTTTTCCAGAAAGAATAACTTTTCCTTTTGCATGAATAATAATAATCTTCTTGTCTTCCTTACCTATAACAAAGCCTACACCTGGATGTCCCACAAGTTTCTCAATAAATCCAGGATATTTCTTTTCAATTTCACTTATGCTACAACAATGAGAACTATCAGTAAAATACATATGTGCTAAAGAAGAAGAATACAATATTAGAATCTGCTTCTTGTTCTCCCAATCAATTTGTGGATTTTTATGCTCTTTACGTAATTGTCTTCCCATATATTTCAATAAAGCACTTATTCCAATACGCAAAGGAAATGACATATGTTCATAATAATGATGTAGCTTATAGTAGATATATTTCATATGACTACTTCGTTCATCTTGACCAGAATGTAACCCTTTTGTAGGTAAATTGCTAATTTTCTCAACAAAATCTTCAAGACTCTCATAATACAACCTATCAAAAGGAATCGCAGGTACTTGCCCATGATCAGAAAGTACATAAAAATCATAATCGTTTTTCTTTGCAACTTTATACAATCGTCGAATATCAGCATCAGTACCCTTCAACAATGTAAAAGCACTCAAAGAATTTGGTCCACGATAATGAGAAATCCAATCATATCCACCATAAGTTAGGTATATATATGGAACATTTCTTTGCATATCTAAGAGTGCAGTTTCTGTAGAAATTTCTCGTACAGTAGCATTGATAAAAGTTCGAAAAAAAGGGAAATATGGAAAAATTAAAGGAGAATTAAAATGTTTATTATACAAAATGCCTTTCAGAATATCCAAAAAACTTTCATATAACTCAACACAGAATTCTAAAAGACTAGAGATAATAACCTTAACTGTTGCAACAGGATTAAGAATAACAAGTGCAAGAATATCCCTCAAATTTTTTTGTCCAGTTTCTGTTTTGTAGAGATGTGCAACAGTAATAATAGAACGTGTAGCACCACCACAGAAAATATTCCCTATTGAAGTCCCACCCGTAAGAATACCATAATTATTTGCACTTATTTCTTGCTCTATTAATCTAGCATTTTCTGCAATCCCCATTGTATAAGGCTTTTGTGTTTTCTTATCAAGAAACCTAAATCCAGGGATATTAGAATTCTCATTATACATAATTCCTGCTTGCACAAAAGGAGTAGTCGAAGGGTAGCCTGAATCAAAAGGAGCAACATGATAAACCTTTAAAAGTTTATTTAAAAAAGGAATATAACGAGTATTTCGAAGCTCTTGTAAGAGAGAATACGAAAGCCCATCGACTTGAACAATAATAAATTTTTTATGTTGATGAGAAATATCTTGTAACTTTAATTTTTTCTTAAGAAGTGCAGCTCTGCTAAGTCGTTTGCGATAAAAATCTCTTAGTTTTTTTCTATCCATTGTTTTCCTAAATAAAAATAATAAGGTTGATTTAAAAAGCTTACCAATAAGTATTTAAATCCTCCAAAAGTCATAATCAACAGCGAGGTAGGGCAGAGATTTAAAGTGAGCTTTAAATCGCCTAATCAGGAGTGCCCGTCGGGCTCATAACCCGGAGGCCGTTGGTTCAAATCCAACCCTCGCTATTAACCTTTTTTAAAATAAATTCTATTCATGAAAGGAAAAATCTCAAAAAAACAACAAGGATATGTAGTAGGCTTATACTATGGAGATGGATATGCATACTATCATCAAAAGTCAAGACACTACACAGTAGAATTTTTTCTTAATTCTTTAAAAGATGATGATATTCTAGGATTTTTAAAAGAAATACTTACAAATGAAGGATATAATCTCTTCATTAATAAAGATAAAAGAGGCAATTGGTGGAAAATAAAAATAAACTCTAAGACTCTCTATTTATATCTCAAAGAATATACTCTCAAAAAACTAGAAAAAGAAACAAAAGATTTCAAAATAGGTTTTGTCTCAGGAGTTATTGATGCTGAGGGTTACGTAAGAAAGAGCACTATAGAGGTTATAAATACAGATTTTGAACTTCTCAAAAGGTCTCAAAAGATTTTAAGTGATATAAATGTAAGATCAAGTCTAAAAAAGAGAGTAAAATCTCAAAAAAGTACAAAAAATTCATTTAGATTACTCGTCTCAACAAAGGTAAAGAATAAAAAACATTGCTCACAAAAAGTTCTAAGGTTATATCCTCCCAAAAACCAAAAGAATTATTAAACAAACAATCCTCAACAAAATGGGATGGGGAAAAAGCTTGTTGTGATTTTAGTGTTATGTCTCTTATTACTTAGCCCTACTAATTCTGAAGAGACTATTATTGAACCTGAAGTACTCCAGGCTTTAGAAAATACTCCAGAAGTCCAAATAATTGTAGAACTTGAAAAAACACAAGAAGAACTCTCCATTTTAGAAAAGTTTTCTTCTGCTGATGTAGAACTCAATCATTTTTCTGGAAATTCATATGCAGCACAAGTAAATGAACAAGAACTTCAAGAACTCATCAATGATCCCAATGTCAAAAGTATCCAACAAGACGAAATATTTCACATCCTTCTTGATGATACTGTCCCTCTCATTAATGCATCAATCATGCATAGTCGACAAAATGGCACAATAAACATGACAGGTCTTGGCCAGTCTGTATGTGTGATTGACACAGGAATAAATTCAACACATCCCGGTCTCGCAGGAAGAGTTGTCGCACAAAAATGTTTTTGTGCAGTCTCTGACGGAGGTTCAGGTGGTTGTTGTCCTGGAAATGTCGCAGAAAATAGCACTTCTGCAAGAGACGACCAAGGTCATGGAACGCATGTCTCCGGTATAGCTGTAGGAAATGGCTCAGGAATTACAGGAGTGGCACCTGAAGCATCTATTGTCTCATTAAAAGTTGCAGATGCAGCTGGTGACGCACTCTTCTCAGATATTACCTCAGCAGTGAACTGGTGTACAAGCAATGCTTCAAGATATAATATTTCAGTAATTTCCATTAGTCTAGGAGGAGGTGCTTACAGTGGTTCTTGTGACTCTTCTTACACATCACTCTCCTCTGAAATTCACACTGCATGGAACAACAATATATCTGTCGTTGTCGCTTCAGGAAACTCTGGCTTCACCACAAACATGACTGCTCCTGCATGTATCAACAAAACCATCTCTGTCTCATCAACAACAAAAGCAGATGCAATTTCTTCATTTTCAAATAGAAATTTCTTAACCGACCTCTTTGCTCCAGGATCTTCTATTGTCTCCGCAAATCTCAGTGGTGGCACAGAAACACGTTCAGGAACTTCAATGGCTGCTCCTCATGTCTCAGGAGTAGTCTTACTCATGCAGCAATACAAAGAATCTGTCGAGGGAAGAAACCTAACAGTGAGTGAAGTAAACCATACACTTGCAACAAATGGAACAAGCATTGATGATTCAGCAGGCAGTGGAAGATCTTTTGTTCGTCTCGATGCAAAAAAAGCAGTTGCTGCTGGAGACACTCTTTTTCCACAAATAGAAAATCCAAATACAACAAATACAAATATTTTCATTTATTCTAATATTACTTTCATTGCAAACGTGACAGATGTCAATAGAGAAACAGTCTGGATAGAAGGCAACTGGTCTGGTTCTCGAGTAAATTACACTATGATAAATAAAGTAAGTGATCAATACAATTATTCTCTTCACAATAACAGCTTCACTGCAGGCCAAATATTTCACTGGCGTATCCATGCAAATGATAGCAATAACAATGAAAACATATCCAGCTGGTCCACAATAACTATATTCACCGGCGCACCAAGAATAACACTTAGCAGCCCTGCAAACATTACAAATACAAATAATATTTCTACAACATTTAACTTCACAGCAATAGAAGACACAACAAACAATTTCAACTGTACATTATACATAAATAGTATTCTTAATCAAACAAAAATAAATATTGTAAATAATACTCTTACAGAATTCAGACAAAATCTTACTGAAGGAACGTATCTATGGAACATTGCTTGTATAGACTCTCATAATCTCCTTGGCAACTCTTCACTAAGAACTCTAATCTTAGATATAACATATCCAATATTCAATGCAGAAGGTTACACATCAGTTGTTGAACTTGGAAATAATCAATCTTACTCTATTAACTTAACAGAACTCTATCTTAATTATGTCAATTTCTCCTACTTTGGAACAAATTACACTTTGACAAATAGTTCTACAAATTTCTCTCGAGTATGGAGAACTTTTC
>CAYHUV010000065.1:0-5581 GCA_964359695.1 Candidatus Woesearchaeota archaeon | reverse complement strand
ATTAGGAATATGAACAAGCAAAAATTAGTTAATTTTTTTTTTGAGAGAAATTATATGATAAGCCCAGAAATTCTTAAAAAAATTCCAGATAGTTTCGATTATAATTCTTTTTTACTAACACATAAAGGTTTTCAAAAATCTCAACAAACAGTTATATTTACAGAAGAAATATTTACTAATTTTTTACAGATTTCTAAGAAAGAAGATTCTCCTATTTATTCTACTAAGGTTGAGGTTATTGATTCTTATATTGATAAACCTAAAAAAAGAGAAGTAAAAGATTTTGTGTGTTATATGAAATTAAGATATCAATCATTGAAAAAAATACTTTTACAGAGAACTGAATTACAAAGTGCTATATCCATAAATAAAACACTTACAAAAAATCCAAAAGAAGCAGTTTCGATTATTGGTTTTGTGTATGGAAAAGAACAAACAAAAAATGGAAATTATATACTCGAGATTGAAGATCCTACTGGAATTATTAAAGTACTTATAGGGAATAAAAATGAGGAATTGTTGAAAATAATGGATGAAATTGTTCTTGACGAGGTTATAGGTATTATAGGGACTATGGGGGATACTTTGGTTTATGCAAGGGAAATTGTTTTTCCGGATATACCTTTGAAAGAATATAAAAAAGCCAAAGATGATGTGTGTGTTGCTTTTATTTCTGATCTGCATATAGGCAGCAAGATGTTTGCACAAGATGAGTTTGAGAAATTTATTGATTGGTTGAATCTTTTGTATGGTGATGAAGAACAAAAAGAACTTGCGAGAAAAGTTAAATATCTAATTGTAACTGGGGATCTTATTGACGGTGTTGGGATATATCCTGGGCAAGAAAAGGAATTAAACATAATGGATATTTATAGTCAATATGAAACTCTTGCTAAATATTTGAGTTCTTTACGAGCAGATATTAAAATTATACTTTGTGGCGGGAATCATGATGCTTTGAGATTGTCTGAGCCACAACCTCCCTTAAGTAAAGATTTTGCACGTTCACTGTATACTTTAAAAAATGTAACTTTAGTTAGCAATCCAGCACTTGTAAGAATACATGAAATGTTTGATATTCTTATGTATCATGGTTATTGTTTTGATTATTATATGAATAACATAGAATATTTGCGAAAAGCAGGATCTTATGATGCTAGTGATGTTATGATGGAGTTTGTATTAAAAAAAAGGCATATTGCTCCAACACATATATCTAGTCTTTTCATTCCTGATGTTGAACGTGATGCACTTGTTATCGAGAAAATTCCTGATTTCTTTGTGACAGGACATATTCATCATGATGTGAAAATTAGTTCTTATAAGAATGTTACTTTGATTGGCTCTTGTTCTTTTCAATATATTACTGCTTTTCAAGAAAAATTAGGACATACAAATATTACTTGGGGAAAATCTACAATTATAAATTTAAAAACGAGAAATATTAAAATAATGGATTTTAGAAAGGAAGAAGAAAAAAAAGAAATTGAGATTATTCAACAATAATCCATGCGTATTGGTTTACCTTATAATAATTCTTTAAGTTGGTTATTGTTAATTCATTAATAAGGATAGATTCTCCACGTTTGATATTTTCAGTATCACCAATCAAAGTTCCTTTATTGTAAACTGAGACTTGGATATATCCACTAACTTTACTATCTTCTAAAACTATTTCCCTATTTCCAACAGTTATTGATTCTCCTTTGTTAATAATATATTCTTTTTTTCCTAAATTTAGTTCTTCAATTTTTAAGGTAACATATTTTTCTTGTCGATATACATCATTTATTTTTTGAATAGATATTTTTAGGCCTTCAATGATTTCTTCATTCTTTGTTTCGATTATAGATGCTTCAGTATAATCAACTGTTAAGTCTATTTGCGGGTTGATGTGAATTGTATTTAAGGTTATACTATGTCCTAAAATTTCTTGAGTATCTCCTTCATAGAAATTATAGTATTGGTCTGTTTCAATAGTTACTGGTTCTTCAACAACTACAGGAATCTCAGTAATAATTGATTCATTTGTGACTTCTTCTAGTTCGATTTGTGGTGCGGTACATCCTACTAGAAATACCAAAATCAAGAGTGAAATAAGCTTTTTCATGGTTTGAGAGATTTCTTTGTTTCTTTTAAAGCTTTTGCCTCTTTTTCTAATATCTATATCTTAGTTGTGGAAAGTTAATTAAAACACTTTTTTTTAGTAGATTATGGCTCTTTATAGTTCTCGTGTAGAAGGTATTTTTGATTCTTTGCATAAAGAAGTCCTTAATTGTTACGAAATTGCTAATAAAACTAAGACTTTAGGATATGATCCAGATACTTTTGTGAAAATTCCTCTTGCTAGAAATATGGCCGAACGAGTAGAAGGACTTATTGCATCTGTAGCACCAGAAGTTTTAGGGAAGGGAATTCCAGAAAGAATTCAACAATTGGAAAAACAATATGGAAGTCAGGATTGGAGAGTCGCACTTGTTATTGCAGAGGAAGTTGCAACAGAGAAATTTTGTAAGTTTTCTAGTAAGAAAAAAGCTATTGAAAATGGAATTCGTGTAGGATTTGCCTATGTTACTGTGGGGGTAGTTTCTTCTCCACTGGAAGGATTTATTGAAGTTCAGTTTAGGAAAAGAAAGGATAATGGATTAGAATATTTTGCTTTGGTGTATGGTGGTCCTATTAGAAGTGCAGGTGGGACTGGTGCATCTGTTTCAGTATTGATTGCTGATTATGTCAGAAAAAAATTAGGTTATGCAACATATGATCCTACAGAAAAAGAAGTAAAAAGAGCATATACAGAATTATGCGATTATCATGAACGTGTTACAAATTTACAATATTTTCCCTCAGAAGAAGAGACGACTTTTCTTGTGCAACATTTGCCTATTCAAGTAGATGGAGATCCTTCTGAGAAATTTGATGTAAGTAATTATAAAGATCTTGATAGAAGAGTTTCTAATAAAATTAGTAATGGTTTTTGTCTTGTTACTGCTGAATGTCTTTCTCTTAAAGCCCCCAAAGTTTGGAAACAACTTGCAAAGTGGGGAAAGGAAATGGATTTAGAGCAATGGAATTTCTTAGGAGATTTTGTTACACTTCAAAAAGAAATCAAAGCCCGAGGAGCAAAAGTTGATTCTTCTGTTGTAAAAACTGAGAAGGTAAGCCCTGATACAACTTTTATTAAAGATATTGTTGGTGGAAGACCTGTATTTACTTATCCTTTGCGTAATGGGGGATTTCGTTTGCGTTATGGAAGAGGAAGAACTTCTGGTTTTTCTTCAGATTGTGTGCATCCAGCTACTATGGTTGTTGTAGATAATTTTATTGCAGTTGGAACACAGTTTAAGACAGAAAGACCTGGAAAATCTACTACCTTGAATGTGTGTGATAGTATTGATGGACCCATTGTACGATTGAAAAGTGGAGAAGTGAAATATCTTGGAAGTTATGATGAAGCAAAGAAGTATTTGAAAGAAGTTGATGAAATTATTTATTTGGGGGATTTACTTATTAATTGGGGGGATTTTCAAAATAGGGCCCATAAATTGATCCCTTGTGGTTTTGTTGAAGAGTGGTGGATATATTATGCAGAGAAACCCTTTGATAGAGTTAATTTAGAAAAAGAATATATTGAAAAATTATATGCTTTTCCTTTGCAAACACTTGTTTCTTTTGAACAAGCAGAAGCTTTTTCTAAGTTGGGTGTCCCATTGTATCCTAAATATATCTTTTATTGGAATACTCTAAGTAAGGAACAGTTTCTTCATTTATATAATGTGTTGCGAAATTCTGTAATCCAAGAAGATAAAATAATTGTTTATAATTTTACAGTTAAAAGATTATTAGAGCTTATTGGATGTTTACATCAGGTTGTTTCAGGTGAGTATATGGTTATATCTGGAGATAGTGCAAAAGCTTTACTTGCAAATCTAGGAAATTTTCAGAAAGAACCTGAGGGTGAAAATATTCTTAACATGGTTAATTCTGTTTCTTCTTTTGTGATAAAAGACAAGTGTGGTTATTTTATTGGTGCACGAATGGGAAGACCAGAGAAGGCGAAGATGCGGAAGATGATTGGAAGTCCCAATGTACTTTTCCCTGTAGGGAATGAAGGAGGACGTTTACGGTGTTTTCAAAGTGCATTAGAAGTGGGAAAAATTACTTCACAGTTTCCAATTTATACTTGTGAGACTTGTCATAGTGAGACTATTTTGCAAGTATGCGAGAAATGTGGAAATAGAACACAAAGAAAATGGTATTGTAGGTTATGTAACAAAACTATTCTTGAAGAAATTTGTCCACATCACGGAAAAGCAATGGGTGGTGTTACAAGGGCTATTGATATCAAGCATTATTTTTATAAATCTCTTGAGAAGATGGGTTCGCGACAATATCCTGATTTGATTAAAGGTGTGAGGGGCATGAGTAGTGTGGAAAAAATTCCTGAGCATCTCATTAAAGGAATATTGCGAGCAAAGTATAATCTTGGTGTCAATAAGGACGGGACAGTGCGTTATGATATGATTGAATTGCCTTGTACACATTTTAAATTGAAGGAAGTAGGAACTTCAATTGAGAAAATAAAGAATTTAGGATATACATATGATATATATGGAAAAGAAATTGTTGATGATAATCAAATATTAGAATTATTTGCACAAGATGTTATTTTGCCAGCATGCCCAGAAAGTCCTGATGAAGGTGCAGATGAAATTTTGTTTCGTGTTGCAGGTTTTATTGATGAAGAATTAGAAAAATTATATGGGACTAGTCCTTATTATTCATTAAAATCTAAAAAAGATCTTGTAGGGCATTTGATTGTTGCGATGAGTCCACACACTTCTGCGGGAATTATTTGTCGTATTGTTGGTTTCTCTAAAGTTCAGGGTTTGTTTGCCCATCCTTTATTGCATAGTATTATGAGGAGGGATTGTGTGTATCCTACTACTGAATTAATTATTAAGGATAAAGATAAAGTAAAAAAGGTTGTAATCGGTTCTTATGTTGATGAACTAATTTCTCGAGGAGCAAAAACTAAAAAAATAGATCTTGCTGGAACGCTTTCTGTTGAAAATCTGGATGAGATTATTGTTTTTGGTGTTGATTCAAACACGTTTCTATTAAAAGAGAAAAAAGTTAAATATTTTATTAAAGGGCCTATTGAAAAAGAGTGGGTACATCTACAATCTTTTACTGGTAGAGAATATATTGTGACTCCCAACCATGATTATCTTTCTTTTTATGATGGAAAGTTTGTTACTAAAAAAGCAAAGGAAGTTTCCATTGGTGATGCTTTCCCTTTTCTATTATCAAAAAAGAATCCTTACAAAGGAAAGCCTTTTTCTTTTCAAGAGGGTTTACAAAAGGCAGGAGATATTTGTATAGATCACATACAGAAAGTTTCACCTTATGATTTTCAGGCCCATAGTTATTGTTTGGATGTAGAAGCAGGTTCTCTTGTAGATAAAAATGTTCTTTGGGGTGAGGATATTATTAATTTGCGATGTGATGGAGATGAAGCGGGATGTATGTTGTTATTAGACACCTTGTTGAATTTTTCTCAGAAATATTTGCCGAATAC
>CAYHUV010000064.1:0-5742 GCA_964359695.1 Candidatus Woesearchaeota archaeon | reverse complement strand
CAGGATGTCTTCCATCTTTTATCTCAAGAACAGGACTATTATCTAAAAACGGTTTCACATAATTATTTTCCACACTGACTTGTGCAAAAGAACATATCACATCAATTTCTGCAATTTTTTGAGAAACTACTTGAATAATTTCAGTATATTTTTTAACTTCCTCAACAACTTTTAAGAATAATTCATACTCCAATTCTCCTATTTTTTCTTGTGCCGTGAGAATTTTCTCTTCTTCCCTTTTCAAATCTTCAGTAACAAATCGTTCATAATTTGCAAGAGTTTGTTTTCTAATAAAATCTCCTGGAACCTGTGCAAGATTTCCAGCAGAAACTTCAAAATAATAACCAAATACACGGTTATATCCTATTTTAAGATTTTTAATTCCAGTTCTCTCTTTTTCCTTTGCTTCCAATGTAGAAAGAAATTGTTTACTATTTTTTCTTATTGCATGCAACTCCTGTAAATTTGAATCATATTCTAACTGAACGAGCCCACCCTCTTTCAAACTTGCAGGAGCATCATTACGTATCGCTTTTTCTAAAATATCAATAACATTCTGAAAACCTTCAAACTTTACTAATTCTCCAAAAGCTTCTAATCTAATCTGTTGCACAAGGATCAAACTTTGTTTCAAAGAAACAAGATCTCTTGCATTTGCTCGATCAAGATTCACTTTTGCAATAATTCGCTCAATATCTCCTATATGTTTCAGAATTTTCTTTAATTCCTCTCTGTGGATGAGATGTTGTACAAGATATTCAACTCTTTCTTGTCTTTTATGAATAAGCTCAAGATCTAACAAAGGCTCTAATAACCATTTTCTCAACAATCTAGAACCCATCGCTGTCTGTGTTTTATCTAAAATAGAAATTAGCGAACCCTTACTTCCACTATCACGAATATTCGTAAATAATTCTAAATTTCTCACAACAACTGCATCAAGAAACATCTGTGTATGTTTTTCTCGTAAAGAAATTTTCTTAATATGTGAAAGAGAATGCATCTGTGTATCCAAAAGATACGAAAGCAATGCACCAGCAGCTCTAACCCTCATATCCTCTCGACGCAAACCAAAACTTTCCAAAGAAAGAATATGAAAATGATCCAGAAGTGTTTTATAGGAATGATCAAAAGAAAAAAAACGATCTTCTACTTGAGAAAGATATAATCCTCTACTTTGTAACTGTGCAACTAACTCTTTATTTACAAATAAACTCGAAGGAATCACACACTCATCAACTACAGCAAAATCAACACCTTCTGACACAAAAAATTCTCCTGTAGAAACATCACAAAATGCAGAATACATAATGTCTCCATGCACAAATAAACTCATAATGAAAGAGTTACTTTGAGATTGTTGTTCAAGAAGAGTTCCAGGAGTCACAATACGGACAATACCTCGCTTCACTAAACCTTTTGCTTTCTTCGGATCTTCTAACTGTTCACAAATCGCAACCTTATGGCCTTTCTTCACTAATTTAATTAAATAAGGCTCAAGTGCATGATAAGGTATTCCAGCTAATGGTGCTTTTTTTTCATATTTCCCACGAGAAGTTAAAGTTATTTCCAGCTCTTTAGAAGCTAAAATAGCATCATCGTAAAACATTTCGTAAAAATCTCCCATACGAAACATAATCACACAATCGCCATACTCTTTTTTCAATTCCACATACTGCTTCATCGCAGGCGTAAGATTCTCTGTATCCATAGAAAAAAGAATTAAAATTGAATTTAAAAGAATTTAGCTACTTTTTCTTAATAATTTTTTTCCCTATATATTTCTGTAAAACTTTAGGAATAGCAATACTTCCATCTTTCTGTTGATAGTGTTCAACAATAGCAACTAATGCTCGTGAAGTCGCAAGAGCAGTATTATTCAACGTATGCACCACTTTCCTCTCACCTTTCTCTTCATAACGAATATTCAACGCCCGAGCTTGGTAATCAGTACAATTGGAAAGAGAAACAACTTCTCCATATGTTTCAGTCGTAGGCCTCCATACTTCTATATCAGCACTTCGTGCCTTCCATATTGCTAAATCTCCCGTACACAACTCAATCACTCGATAAGGCAATTCTAATGCTTGAAAAATCTCCTCAGTATTTTTCAACAACTCATCATAAAATTTCCAAGATTCTTCAGGTTTACAAAAAATAAATTGTTCTACTTTGTTAAACTGATGTGTTCTCCAAAGTCCTCTCTCATTAATTCCATGTGCCCCAACTTCTTTTCGAAAACACATTGTATACGAAAAATATTTCTTAGGCAAGTCAATAATAATTTTATCTGAATACATTGCCAATAAAGAATACTCACTCGTTCCAATTAAACAAGTATCTTCCCCTTCAACACAATAAATACTTTGTTCAAACGCTTTTGGATCAATACTCTTAAACAAAATATTTTTTTTCAACATCAAAGGAGGTTCAATATACGTAAACTTCCTCTTCACCATGTGATCAAGAACAAAATGAATAAGTGCTTGATTTAATAAAGCAAAATCTCCCTTTAGATAATAAAATCCATTTCCTGTTACTCGTGCAGACGCATCAAAATCTACTGCATCAAGAGCTTCAAGTATTTCTACATGCGTTTTTACAGGAAAAGAAAATTTAGGGATTTTCCCCCACTTTTTTATTTCAACATTATCCTTGTCACCCACACCATAAGGCACTTTCTCATGAATAATATTAGGCAAAGTCCTCAATAACTCTTGCACACTCTCAGAAACAGAAACATATTCTTCTTCCTTCTTCTTCACTTCTTCAGGAAGCTCTTTCATTTTCTTCAAAGCAGCATCAATACTCTTTCCATTTTTACGTAAGGTATTAATTTCTTGAGAAAGTGTATTTTTTTGTGAACGTAATCCATCTAAAATACTCTGAATAGCTCTTAATTGTTTATCTTTATCAACCAATTCCTTGAACTGCTTTAGCAATTCTGGACGTTTCATCCTTGTATATGCCTTCTGAAACAATTCAGCCTGTTCCCTTACAAGATAAATATCTATCATTGATTAAATAAATTTCTTTCAAATTTAAATATATTCCCATTCAATACATAAACCACTTTACAATAGCTACAAGCAAATGCTTATATACAACATTCATATTATCAATTATATTCTTAGAAAAAGCGGGTGAACAGGGAGAAAAAATGCCAAAAAAAGGAAAAGAAATTTTTGAGGTTTTCTTCAGAAGAAAGCCAGCTATGATTTTAGTAGCACTAAGACAAAATACCAAGAATAAATATGGTTCTATTCTTGCAAAAGAAGTTGATTGCACCTATTCACATGCTGTCAAAATTCTTCAAGAAATGGAAAAATCTCAATTAGTGAGTTTTCAAAAGAATGGAAGAATTAAAACTATTGAATTAACTGATACAGGCAACAAGGTTGCAGAACATATTGAAAAGATAAAAACCTTATTATAAATTTCTTATTTTTTTATTATTTACTTTTAATTTACATAAAGAATTTAAATAGAACAAGAAAGTCTTAAGATATGGTAGAACCTTTTCAGAAAGTAGTCTTTCTTGCTGATGAATTTTCTCAAGAATTAGCTAAAGACACCTATACAGCTTTAACAAAATATAATGAACAAAAAGGTAGAAGAATTCCTGGAGGAATAAAGCCTTATCATCCGGAAGACTTGAAAGTTACAGAACAAAAGAACTTTGAACTCACTCCAGAAGTATTAACTACAGTTAGAGGAAGGCACGTCTATGTTTTTGTAAGTTCAATTATTAAAGATGGAACAAATATAAAATATGATCCTAATGTTCCAATAATGAGGGCAGCATTTATCTCCGATGCATGTAGAGAAGCTGGGGCAGATAGAATTAATCTAGTAATGCCTCATTTACCATATTTAAGACAAGATAGAAGAACAAATTATAAAACAACAGGAGCAGAACGAAGAGAGCCAATTTCTGCAAGAGTAGTTTTAGATATGCTTCAAATTGCAGGATATTCAGGTTTGGTAACTATTGATCCACATTTTCAACAATTTAGAGGATTTGTTCCAAGAGGAATGTATGGAGAAGCACCAACTGCACGAGTTGCCTTGACAAGTTATATTCAAAGAAAATTCAACTCTGAAGGAAATAAAAGAATAGGAGTTGTATCACCTGATTTTGGCGGTGGAGAACGTGCAGAAATTGCAGCAAAAGATATGAATGCTACTTTTCTAGCCTTATCACGAAAAAGAAGATCCAAAGCAGGAGCGATTGGAGATATGACTGTATATTTAGAAGAAGGAACAAACCCTAATGAAATTGATATTGCCGTTATTTATGATGATCTAGCAGATTCCTGTGGAACTATGGTTAAATGTGCAGAAGCCATAAGCAAATTAGGAATTAAAAAAATAATTGGTGTTGCTACTCATCCTGTTTTTAGTGACGGAGCTATACAAAAAGTACAACAAGCAGGATTAGAAATGGTTGTTTCAAATACTATCCCTCTCATATGCAAATATGACAAAATTCATGTAGTGGATATTTCTACAATTCTTGGTGTAACTATACATTGTATTGCAACTGGACATGGTTCTCTAAGCAATGATATTTTTGATCCAAGAAGATATGCAAATCTTGAAAGAAGACTGTCTACTTAGAGAATTATTTCTGTTTCTTCCACCAAGCATAATAAGGTAAAAGTTCTTTAAGTTTCACAGACTTATTCTTATCTAGAATAACTTCAGTAATATCAATATTCTTATCATCAGTATCTTTCATACATTGACGACAAAAACCACAAGGAGGAATAACATAAAGAGTACCATCCTTATCTTTCCATGTTGCTACAATCTTCTTAATAACATATTCTCTCCCATCGGTAATCATTTTTCCAATAGCAACTCTCTCTGCACAATATCCATTAGAATTAACTCCTACACAAACTCCAGTATAAATTTTTCCTTTACCAGAAACAAGTGCACAGCCTACATCCCCAATAAGCCCTTCTTTAAGTTGCTTAGAATGAATAACCGAGGCAGCTTTTTTAATTAAATCTTGATTTGTAATCATAATTAGTCTAAAGAAAAAGAATTAATAAAGGTTTGTACTAAAACCACTTCCCCAACCCTTCTTGTTTCTCTTCTTCTTTTCCAAACACACTCTCAATTCTATCTTTTAACAACACAAGAGTTTGCTTCAAATAAAGAGGTAGATTGTATTTAACAGTAAGATCAATAGCAGGATCTAAATATTTCACAATAGAACCTTCCGAAATAGTAAATATCAACTTCCCACCACATTTACAAACACCAGCTAACGGAGGTCTTCTATAAATTTCATTACACTTCCCACATCTAAAACTCTGCTGAGAAAATTTACGCAAATTTCCTTTTATATCTCTTAGAAAATGCCTCTCAATAACAAGTTTCGCAACATCATCTTCATCTACAGCTCGTATCTTTCGTGCAACTTCCATTTGTCCAAGAACTTTATCTTTCATAGTAGGTAGAATTTTATACGCACTACACAAAACCCCACCGTTAAAATTATCTGTGTCATGTGTAAACATCATTCCTTCATATTGTGCTTCTGTACCTAATGTATCCCCCAATTTCTTAATCTTCACATCCCAAGGATTTTTGTATTCTGCAGCAGCTTCATACAATGCTAAAGGATATCTATCAACAATGTCCATATCAAACACCATATCATCTACTTCAGAAGGAATCAACTGCCCTGTAAGAACCAAGGGTGCATCTTGGGTAATACCTCGAGTATTC
>CAYHUV010000063.1:0-5749 GCA_964359695.1 Candidatus Woesearchaeota archaeon | reverse complement strand
TTTAAAATTACTTAAGCGCCTATATTAACGGTAAAAGTAAGCTAAAAGGGCCTTCATATTGAGGTGTTTTTACAGTATATGGGCTACTTAAGTTTTCTATTTCCACCCATATATGCTAACATTTTTTAACTTGCCCCGCACTAAATTTTTTGATTACATGTTATAATGCTAAAATGACAAGTAAAAATTTTAGTGCTGGGGTGAAAAATAGAAGTAAACAAATTCGGTTATCTAAAAAAATAATACCCATAAAATACGATATACAACTTCATCCAGATTTGGAAAATTTTACCTTTGAAGGTTTAGAAACTATCACTGTTTCTATTTTAAAACAAACTAAGTCAATAACTTTACATTGCAAAGAACTTCAAATAGAAACTGCAGAAATAATGATTGGTAATCCGCCAACTGGCGGAAAAGTTTTTGCCAAAAAAATTATTTATGATATAAAAAACGAAACAGTTACTTTTCTATTTAAGAAATTTATTTCCAAAAGCAATACAAAAGTTACCCTTGTTTTTAAAGGAATTTTAAATGACAAAATGCGTGGTTTTTACAAAAGCTCATATCAGATAGATGAAAAAATTCATAACATAGCAACTACTCAATTTGAAGCTACAGATGCTAGGCGAGCTTTTCCTTGTTTTGATGAACCCGCTCATAAAGCTGTATTTAATATTTCATTGATTATTCCAAAAGGTAAAACAGCCATTTCAAATACTTTGCCAATATCAGTTATGGAACATGAAGCGGGATTTGAAATTGTTAAATTTTTTCCGACACCTAAAATGTCAACTTATCTTTTAGCTTTTATTATAGGAGATTTTGAATATCTTGAACAAATAATTATTCCCAATTCTTTTCTAAAAAGAAAGAGAAATATAAAAGTTAGAGTATATACTACGCCAGGTAAAAAACATCAAGCAAAATTTGCACTTGAAGTTACAGTAAAAGTTTTAGAATTTTATGAAAAATATTTTAATATTCCATATCCACTTAATACACTTGATATAATAGCTATTCCTGATTTTGCTTCAGCAGCAATGGAAAATTGGGGTGCAATAACATATCGCGAAAGTGCTATTTTAATTGATGAAGATCATTCTTCATTATCAAATAAACAATGGGTTGCTTTAGTTATAGCTCATGAACTTGCACATCAATGGTTTGGTAATTTAGTTACTATGGAATGGTGGACTCATTTATGGCTTAATGAGGGTTTTGCTTCTTATATAGAATATTTAGCTGTAGATAAACTTTTTCCAAAATGGGATATTTGGACACAATTTTCTACAAATGATTTAGGAATAGCACTGAGATTGGATTCTCTATATAATACACATCCTATTGAAATAGAGGTACACCATCCAAATGAAATAGGAGAAATTTTTGACGAAGTATCATATTCTAAGGGAGCTTCCATTATACGAATGTTGGCAGAGTATTTAGGTGAAAAAGATTTTCGTAATGGACTTCGTTATTATTTAAAAAAACATAGTTATAAAAATACTGAAACTATTCACCTATGGCAAGCCTTTGAAAAAATTTCTAAAAAACCTGTCAGTAAAATAATGCACAATTGGACAAGTAAAGCGGGCTATCCTGTAATTAAAATAGAAATTATAAAAAACGAAAGCAAGGCTTCCGTCGAGATCGCCCAAGAAAGATTTTTCTCAAGTCCTATTTCTAAAGCAAAAGCGAAAGATAAAACACTTTGGCAAATACCTGTTTCTGTACAGTTTCAAAATTCGTCGCAGGTGCAGTTTTCAGGAGACATTGCGGAGGCTGGCGAGCCGAGCATAGTAATTTTTCAGCAGAAAAATATGCGCGTCGACGGAAAACTTGTACCAAGAAAGAATTTTGAAACTGGTTGGATAAAAATAAACATCGGAGAAAGCGGATTCTATAGAACAGCTTATTCTAAAGAATTATTATCTTTACTATATGAGCCTGTATTAAACAAAGAGCTTTCTCCAGTGGATAGACTTGGGATAATTCGCGACCTATTTGCTCTATCAGAGGCTGGAATTATACCAACGAATGATGCATTGGAATTTTTGTCTGCATATAAAAATGAAGATAATTACACTGTGTGGTTAGAAATAGCAGGAGGACTAGCAAAATTAGAACAAATTTTAGCAAAAACTAAAACAGAAGAAAAACTGAAAGCTCTAACTATTGAACTCTTCTTTCCTACTTTCAAAAGACTTGGCTGGGAAAAGATTAATGGAGAAATTCATACAGACACATTACTGCGTTCTCTTCTACTTTCTAGACTTGGCAGATCTGGAGATAAAAAAGTAGTAGAAAAAGCAAAATATTTATTTAAAGAAATGTTGAAAGGAGTGCATTTAGATCCAGATATTCGTTCTGTTATCTATAACATTGTTGCTAGATATGGTGGAGAAAAAGAATATAAAATATTAATAGAGCGTTATAAAAAAGAACCACTCCATGAAGAAAAAAATAGAATCGGAAATGCTTTAGGAGCTTTTAAGGATCAGAAAATTCTTTATCTCGTGTCGGAATTTGCACTCTCTCCAAATGTAAGAATACAAGATACTGTCAGTATTATTTCTTCTATTGGGATGAATCCTATGGGACGGAATCTATGGCTCAAATGTCTAAAACACAAGTGGCCTATTTTTTTAGATAGGTATGGAGATGGAGGACATACATTAAGTAGACTCGTTAAAGCTATATCAACCAGTGCCGAAAAGAAACATTTGCAAATCTTTACTGAATTCTTTAAAACTCATAATGCCCCGGGAGCGACCCGTAGTGTTGAGCAAGTCAAAGAACGGTTAGCATCAAACATCGCTTGGATAGAGCGAGACGGCAAAGCTATATACAAGTTTTTAGAAAAAAATTTTAAAGTAAAAACTTAATATAGCGTAATTCATTAGTATCCGTCAGTATTTAGTCTTTCATCTATTCTATTCATATCTCTTGGAAATATGGTTGCTTCCCGAATATTTTTAAGTCCCAAAAGTTGCATAGTGATTCTTTCAGCTCCAAAAGCAAAACCACCTTCAGGTGGGACTCCATATTTAAAAGCTTCTAAAAACATCTTCACCTTTTCTGGATCCATTTTCCAAATCTTTATATGTTCTTTTAGTTGTTCATAATTATTGATACGACGTCCGCCTGAGAGCCATTCTACTCCACGACAAAGTAAATCCATTCCTTCGTTATATTCTGGTTCTTTAGGATTAGGATAAACATAAAAAGGCTTTTTGCGAGTTGGATATCCATAAATAAATACGAAATCAGACCCAGTTTCTTCTTTAATAATTTCACAAATTATTTTTTCATCTTCTGGATTTGTATCTTTTTCTCCCCTTACATCTCTTTTTGTTTTTTGGAAAATCTTTTCTTGAACTTCGCGCAAAGATAGAGTTGGGGTTTTATCTATCATATTTGGAATAGTTGCATTTAGTAATTTTAATTCATTTTCATTCTTTTCTCTAACTTTTTTTAAAATAAAACGAACAGTTTCTTCAGCCATATCACGCACATCTTCCCAAGAATCAATAAAACCCATTTCTGCATCTAAAGAAACTATTTCCGTTAAATGGCGAGTGGTAGAAGAAGGTTCAGCTCTAAAAATTTTATTTACAGAAAAACATCTCTCAAAAGCAGACATAACTATTTGTTTATAAAGTTGAGGAGATTGAGTTAAATAAGCTTTCTTATTATAATAATTTATTTCAAAAACTTCCGCGCCCCCTTCAGCTACAGCAGGAGTTATGATTGGTGCTTGAAATTCAAAAAAATTATTTTGTTTCATAAATTCTCTAAATGAATCAATCACAGTTTCTTGAATTTTAAAAATTGCTTGAACTTTAGGTTGTCTTAAAACCAGAGCCCGATTATCAAGCTCAGTTGTTAATTCTAAATTATATCCTTCTTGTGAAATATCAAAAGGCAATGGTTCTGCAGGTGCCAATATTTCTATATTCAACACTTCAAGCTAAATATTTCCATTTAATACATTTATGTTTATATTTTTTTCTGGACGCTTGTTTACCTTGCCTGTAATTTTAAGTACCCACTCTGGGCGGATTTCTTTAGCTGTATCTATAGCTCCACTGTTTGGTAAAGTTACACACTGTACCAATCCTGTCATATCTCGCATATCAAAAAAAACCATTTTGCCCTGGTCGCGACGGACATTCACCCATCCAGCAATAATCACTTTTTCTTCTATTTTAGTATTTAAATCTTTTATATATATTCTATCTTTCATAATTTTACTGTCAAGGATGACCCTTGACACTTGACATATATTAATAAATATTTACTCCTATTTTTTCTTTAATTTCTTTCATTTTTTCTTCGGCTACTTTTTTAGCTTTTATACTTCCCTCTTTTAATATAGAAAATGCTTTGGGTATGTCTTTTTCAAATTCTTTTCTTTTTTCTCGCATAGGTGCAATAAATTTTTCTAAATCCTCTATTAACATTTCTTTTAAGATTTTATATTTTCCAGAATTTTCTCTATAAATAATTTCTAATTCTTTTTCATCTCGCAAAAGTTTGTGTATAGCAAAGACATTTTCTGGAATTCCTTCATCTGAATCTGTTACAATACTCATTACGGCTTTTTTTATTTCTTCATATTCTGCAAAAAGTGGAATTGTATTTCCATAACTTTTAGACATTTTTTTTCCATCTGTGCCTAAAATTACTGCGACTTCTTTTACTATTTTATGTTCTGGTAATTTAAAAGTTGTCCCGAAAATATTATTGAATTTTAAAGCTGTATCCCTTGCTATTTCCAGATGTTGTTTTTGGTCTTCTCCAACAGGCACAATATCAGCACTATAAAGCAAAATATCTGCTGCCATAAGCATTGGATAATTGAAAGTTCCTACATCTATTTCTTTATTTTTAACTTGTGCGTCTTTATATGCATGAGCACGCATAAGGTAAGGCATTGTAGTAATTGTTTCAAAAATCCAAGCGAGCTCTGTGTGTTCTCCTATATCAGATTGTTTAAAAATTGTTACTTTTTTGGGGTCTAAACCAATAGCAAGATAATCCAATAAAACACCAATTATATTTTCTTTTAATTCTTTAGGGTTTTTTAATGAATGCAATGCATGATAATCTGCTATAAAAAAATAACATTCATAGTCTTCTTGTAAATCCACAAATTGTTTCATTGCTCCAAAATAATTCCCTATGTGTGGTTTTCCTGACGGCTGAACACCTGACAATAATATTTTCTTAGACATACAATTATATTAACATATAGATAAAAAAGAAAAAACCACCGAAGTGGTTTTATTTCAAAGGTTTAGTTCTAAACTTTTTTAGAACTATTAGTGTCTCTTTTGACACCCCTGACGAAATTTGTTTGACTTGTACCGGTTTCGTCATTCCGGGATTGTTACTAAAGACCTGTCAAATTAGGCCTTACAGAAAATTAGTTATTTCTTAGAAACTAGAAAATAACTAATCCCGTCTCTGGTCCCAATGACCAGAGTGTCTCCTTTTGATATTCCGAGAGCATCAGAATATCTGTTATAAGAGACAACCATGTTGGCAACCGGAGGTTGCAAACAAGATGTGTCAACGGGGATTCTGTAGTCACCCGGCATTGCTGCCACAGTGACCTCAGAAATCTTCTGTATTGGTTTAATTTCTTCGCATGAAGCGAATAAAACCAATAAAAAAAATAAAAGGAACTTTGCAGATTTACCTTTGAAGCAGAACACTTGTTAAGATAGAAATATGAAAATAT
>CAYHUV010000062.1:0-6445 GCA_964359695.1 Candidatus Woesearchaeota archaeon | reverse complement strand
TCAAGCTAGCGCATTTGACCAGGCTCTGCCACCCCCGCGCAAGATCTTACTTCAGTTTCTTAATCTCCTCACTGAGTGAATCAATTTGCTCATGGAGTGCATGAACTAACCCTTCAACCATTTCACTTGGAGTTAATTGCCCCCAAGGTTCTATTGTAACTATGAAATCAGTATCACTTCCATTGACTTCAACATCTCCTTTGGAAGCATCAACACAAGCCATACACAAAATGCAAGCTTCTTTATTTTTAATGCTTAACTTTTTATGATCAGAACCAAATACTTTTGTAGGGCATATTTCTTCAATTGCATCTGGATTCTTCACTGCACCAATTTTAATATTAGGATATCCTTGATAATATAATAACCCTGGAGAAAATTTAATATGTTCCTTTCCAGTTGAAATAGTTGCATGTGCAATCAATTTTACTCTTTGATGTGCAAGAAGTTTTACTATAAGAGTTTTTCCATACACCGGAATAACTGCAGGATCTTTTGATTTTAATTGTTCTGCATACACAATACATGGTCCTTCAACATCAAGAGTGAGATCTAAAGTACATCGTGCACAACCCGCACCTTTACACTTACACTTTTCTTTAATAAAATAAGATTCTACATCAGTTTTCAAAACAACAAGTCCTAAACGATGTGCAAGCATTTCATCATATAATGCAGAAGAATTTTCAAGAAGTTCTACTGTATCAATTGCCATAGCAGGGACACTTTCAAGAACTAATCTGCGATAAGTATTCATCTCAGCAGGGCTAGTACCCTTAACTGCAACACGTAAAATTCCTTTATCCTTTGAGAGTAATTTAATTTCCATTTTAAACCCTTCTTCCTCGTTTTCCACCTTTCTTTCGACACTTATCATGAGGCACCGTAGTAACATCTTCAATATTTCCTATACGAATTCCCATACGTGAAAGTGCTCTTATAGCCGCTTGATTTCCTGGTCCGGTATTACTTGGTCCATTATGCCCGCCAGGAGCTCTTACACGAATATGCAAAGCATTAATTCCTTTATCTTTTGCGCCTTCTGCTGCAATCTTTGCTGCAGCCATTGCTGCAGTTGGAGAAGACTCCATACGGTGTGCTTTAACAACCATACCCCCTGAAGCTTTTGCTAATGTTTCTGCTCCAGAGATATCAGTAATATGAATAATTGTATTATTATAAGAGGAATAAATATGTGCAACACCCCACCTTAATCTTTCTTGTTGCATATTTGGTCTTGGATTCATTCTTCAACAACTCCTTTCACAATAACTTCTTCAATAATTTCTTCTTCAGAAACTTTATTTTTCATTCCTTTTTCATCTTTTTTAGGCGCTTTTTCCACAATTTTCCTTTCTGGATGTTCTAAATCAGCTAAAGCAGATTTAGGATCAAAATCAATAAAAGCTTCATGACCAGCAGGAACAAGATATGAAGGAACATTCATTTTTTGTCCTTTCACAAACACATGTCCATGCACAATGAACTGTCTTGCTTGTAATACAGAATGTGCAAAACCTTTTCTAAAAAGAAGAGTTTGTAATCGCCTTTCAAGAATATCTTTCACTAAAAGACTCAAAACCTCATCAAATCCTGCTTCTTGATTTATAAGACTCATACGTTGTAATTTCCCTAAGAATAATTTTTTTTCTTCCTCAGCTTGTATTCCTTTTCGTGCAATCAAAGCTTTGGCTTGTTTTTTAAAATGTCCCAGTTTAGAAGTCATCTTCCAAAGATCTTTTTTATTTCTAAACCCATATTCCTCAAATAGAATTTTCTCTTCCTCAATTCTTGTTCTTCTCCAAGGGTGTTGAGGACCACTATATTTTTTTCGTTGTTTTTTAGGATCTCCCATTTATTTTTTACTTCCTGGTTTTGCTTTCGTTTTTGAAACGCCAACAGCTCTTCCTACTTTCCTAAAGTGAGCTTTTGTACGTTGCCCCCTGCAAGGAAGGCCAGCCGCATGCCGCATACCCCTGTATGCCTTAATCTTTTGCAAGCGTTTTACATCAAAATCATTTCTAAATCTTAAATCTGTAGTAAGAAGATGCGTATCTTCTCCTGTATCAAAATCATGCTGCCTATTTAATAACCAACTATCTACATTTGTAAGAGTTTTCAGAGTTGCTTCAATTTCTCTAAGTTCTGTTTCAGTTAACTGATTTACTCTCTTATCCTCATCTAAATTATATCTAGCACAAATCGCATGAGAAAAACTAACCCCAATGCCTTTAATTTTTGTTAGAGCTTCTCTAATATGCAATTTCCCTGGAATATCTGTGTTAAGGATACGAATTAATTGTCGCCCTTCTTCTCTTGCTACTTCAGGTTTTGCCACTTCTGATTTTACTACTTCCGGTTTAGGTTGCCCTTTTTCCATTTGAATAACTTCACTAAAAATTCTCTCTTTAAAAAGCTTTTGTTATTCTCTAAAAAACTGAGAATATCCTGCTAATCTAAATCAAGCTCCTTTAAGTACTTAACAAGAAGTTTATAAATGGATGCTTTACCTAAGAAATTAAGATAAATCTAATAAAATCATTTTAATGTACAAAAACCCTATATTTATCTTCTCCATTAATTTCCATAAGAATTCTTTTAACCACAGACTTCACAGGATCAGGAATTAAACTAACTCTTGTTTTAATATCTTCAAAACTTTCAAAAGGTTTCTCACCACGTGCTTCAATTATTTCCCACATATGTTTTTTACCAATTCCTGGAAGCAGTTCTATTTGATGCATTCTAGTACTAATAGATCCAGCCTTATTAAAAAATTCTACAAATTTTTCAGGGTTTTCAAGAACTAACTTTCTTACAATATGTTCTAATTCACTCAAAGCAGTTTGAGTCAGTTTTTCAGCATTAATTCTTCCTACAACATGATGAACCTTATCTCTTTTACCATCACCAATATATACCTCTTCATCAGCCTGTAATACCACACCTTGTTTGGGTGTAATTTCAAGAAGAGTAAAATTAACTTTGCTTAATGCCTGTGCAATTGGTCCTTTTCTAAAAGAAGGCCGAGAATCAAATGGATACCCATTTGGAAGAAAGTCTAATACTACTACAAATTCCTCCTTGGATACTATTGTCATTTTGATTATTGTGGGATAACATCTAATATTTTCTTTAAATCTTCGTCCTTTATTGTTAATGTTTCTGTACTTAATAATAATCGTAAACTATCAAGATCTTTTGGCATGATATCAATTATCTTTACAATATGCCTATCTTTCAAACGTGGAATATTCAATGCAAGTATCTTCTTGCTAAGAGCTTCTGCTTCTTTGGTGTCATATAACTCAAAACCCTCTAAATAAACACTGGTCTTTTCTGCACGAAAAGAAAGAGGCGCTTCAGCCTGTAAACTTTTTAAGGATTTTTTTAATTCCACAAGAGAAACTGGTGCTTCTTCCAAAACTTGAAATTCACTCATGCTTTCACCTTTTTCAAATGAACTGGATGTACTATAAAATATTTCTGCATTTTTCCATCAATAATTTTAATCTTATAACAAGTACCTTGTTTTCCTACAATAACACCTACATCACCTTGAAATCGCGGATGAAATATACCACTATGTATTGAAGGCTCCATTACTAAAGCAACTTTGTCATTTTCATTAAAATTCTGTAAATAGTTTCGTATACTAATCTTGCCTTTCATACGAACATTTTTTTTAAACTTAGATCGTGTTTTTCTTCGTAATCCGCCAGTTCTTTGTACCATAGTATCTAATTTCTCCTAGTATTTTGTGAATAATTCTCCATATATAAAGCTTTGCTTGAGTCTTCTAAGCTTGAAAACGAAGAATCTTATACAGCTGAATCGCTGAACTATCTAAATTTTGCACATCCTTAACTCGTACAAAATGCCCTGAACCATACACATCAGTAAGCATCTCCGTACTTGCAGTCTTATCCAAACACAAAGCAAACAGTTCTATCCCAGCCGCTCGTTCCATAGAAGCACCTCGTGCTGTCATTGCAATAGATTCTGGTCGTTTATAATTGAAATCATCTGCAAGCTGAGAAACAATATCAATATGAATTTTTCTAGCTGCTGGTCTTTCACTGAGTATATCTGCAAACCTATGATACACAGAACCTGTTCGAGAATTAAGAATAGGAGCGATCATACCCATACGATGTTCTACTTTTGTATCATAAGACTCAGAAAAATCCTTGAGAATATGCACAAAAACTTCTTCTGCACCTCTGCTCCCATAACTCATCACTGCAAAATCATCTTCCATTACAGCAAATACATCTGCCATAGTTACTAAAGTTTGTCTGATATAATCTAAATTAATTTGTTTTCCAGATTCAGCTTTTGCTAAAGGAGTCATAATTTTTCTAGGAAGATCAGTAGTAAGGAGAATCGCGTGATCTCTATCCCTCACTAATCTATTTTTAAAAACATTCGTATCAGGAGAAAAACCGGCTCTTGCATCTTGTAATGCATCAAGATAAAGATCATAATCTATTTCTCCATCATATACTCTCGTTTCATGAATAACTTTTTGCGGCTTCAATGCTTCAAAAAGAAGCCTAAGTCTTTCAGATACTGCTTCATTTTGTTTTCGTATATCCTGTATACGAAGATTAGGAATCGGATTTAACCCAATTTCAATAACACGAACATTTTGTATTCCTTCCTTATAATAAAATACAGCCTGATTATTATAATTAGAACCAGTCTGCTCACTCAAGGCAAATGTTTTTCTTTGTGAATTCCCTGAAGAAATGCTACTTTGAGCATGTGCCTGAGCAGGAATACCAACAAGAGTATCAATCGCATCATAAATTTTATTTACTTTTTGATCAAGTGTTTCCTTACGAACATCTTCTAAAAAAGGAACAAGATTTTGAAAAAGTGAAGAATCCTTAGAGGATAAGTCATAGACAAGATATTGTTCAATCAATTCTCGTGCTTGTTCATACTTCTGAACAGTTTCATTAAAAAGACTCCCCACTTCATATCTTTCCTTAATGAGAGCTCCAGTTTTTCTCAATTGTTTTCCCAAACGTGGCAGATCACTTTCAATATCCTGAAAAACACAACCATATGCAAGACTACTAAACAATGCTCTTGCAAAATCAGGATTACTATATTTGGAAAACTGTGCTAAATTTTCATTCATCCCATTCTTGTCTCTCCAATATTGAAATCTTCCCAAACCAGCCTGAAGATAAAGAAAAAAACGCATAACATTTTGATTTTGTTCCTCAGTATCAAGACAACGCACGAACTCAGGCAATTTAACAGTATGAGAAACACTCACTGGTAAAGTGCAAGACGTTGTTAGTCCTCCAGAACTTTCAGTAAGAAGAACAGAACGCATTGCAAAAACGGAAGCAATCTTTTCATAGAGTATTCTATTATCTCTCAATTGTACCCTATACTCATCCTTATTCTTATGAACACTATGTACATTCTCACGAAAATATCCAAACAAACTTTCAAAAGAATCCAGAGTTCCCAAATCTCGAAGAGATGTTCGAAAAGACTCTTGACATGCTTCTTCACCAGCACCATGATATACTTGAATCATATTTTCCGCATACATGAGAAAATAATGCAAACTATCTCTTACTTGTTGGGAAGAAAAAGCATTATTTTTTCGTTGAAAAAAAGAAAGAAAATCTCTAAGATATCCTTCTTTCAAGATAAATTGTAAAATTCTAGGCTTTGCTTCACTCAATTCAATATATCCCGCAGCAACAGAAGAACCAACACTCCCACGAAGATCTTGTTTGAGTTCTTTTCTCCAAGCAAGAGGAATGAGTTCTGCTTGCTGCACTTCTGAAACAAGTGTTTGTACCCAAGAAGCAAAAGACTTTTCCTTCATAATTTTTGTTTCTAATTTTATTTCAACATCTAAACCAATATCGGTATGATTTTCTAAAGCGTTTCTCAATGAAACAAAAGACAAACCTTTGAATTTCCCTTGATACAACTCCTTAAACAGTTTTACTTTCAAATAAGCATTATCCCCAAGAACAGTTCTAAAACCATAATTTTCAGAAATAAAGCGAGTTAACACAAAAAAAGAAGCATATCTTTCTACATCAAATCCATTTTGAAGAACAGCCTCTGTTACAACAGTATAAGGAACAGCACTTTGAGTAAGAATAATTTGTTCAAGTACAGCATTATATGCCTCAGGTAACTCTCCTCTCAATTTTGTAGAGAAATATTCTGCAACAAGCAAAGGATTATCTTCTCTTGTAGCTGTAGTATATGTGAGATCTAAAAGCTTTTGGGCATTCTCACCATGTCCATGAAAAATATTTTTCATTCGTAAAGAAACAGAATCAATATGTTTTTCTTCATAGAGTGCTCTCTCTGTAAGTTTAAGAAGAGTTTCTAAATCTTTTTTTGTTTTTCCTAAAGCCATGTCTCCCTCCCTTGAGAAACAATATGCGCAAATTTATCA
>CAYHUV010000061.1:0-6526 GCA_964359695.1 Candidatus Woesearchaeota archaeon | reverse complement strand
CACTGCTTGTGGTTATCCACGGGAAATGTTACAAGTTGCAGCGATTCAAGAAATCTTAGAAGCTAGAAAAGGAGCTGCAGTGCTTCCTCTTTCTTTGGATTATGCGAGACTATGTGCAAAAGAAGAGATGACAAAGCTGTTTGAGTATAAAAATGGAATCAAAGAGTATATGCCAAAAACGTATAAGGAGGTCGTTGCATGACAGCACTTAATATGGTAGAAGCAATTAATCTTGCACTCAAACAAGAAATGAAAAAAAACAAAGATATTTTAATCATTGGAGAAGATGTTGGCATTGATGGTGGAGTATTTCGAGTAACAGAAGGATTGTTGAAAGCATTTCCAGGAAGAGTTTTTGATACGCCATTAGCAGAGTCAGCAATTGTTGGAACATCTATTGGTCTTGCATGTGCTGGATTCAAACCTATTGCAGAAATTCAATTTGAAGGATTTACTCTCTCAGCATTTGATCAGATTGTTAATCATGCCGCACGTATACGAAACAGAAGTAGAGGAAAATTTACTTGCCCAATTGTCATTCGCTCTCCTATTGGTGGTGGTATTAAAGGATTAGAACATCATAGTGATTCCCCTGAAGCTTATTATGTACACACTCCTGGAATTAAAGTAGTGATACCTTCTACACCTTATGATGCAAAAGGATTGATGATTTCTGCAATACGAGATGCAGATCCAGTCATATTTTTTGAACCAAAAAGATTATATCGAGCAATCAAACAAGAAGTCCCAGAAAAAGAATATTCTATTCCTATTGGAAAAGCGCGAATAGTTCAAGAAGGTACAGATCTTACTTTAATTTCTTATGGTGCAACAGTTCGTGAGTGTGAACAAGCAATAGAAATAATCAAGGAACATGTCTCTGTAGAACTCATTGATTTGCGAACATTGAGTCCATTAGACATAGAAACAATACTTAACTCAGTAAAAAAAACAGGGCGTGTAGTCATTGCACATGAAGCACAAAAAACTCTTGGTATGGCCTCTGAAATTATTGCCCAGATACAAGAACAAGCATTACTTTACTTGAAAGCACCAATAGAGCGTGTTACCGGCTATGATATTATTGTTCCATTACCAAAACTAGAAGATTATTATTTTGTAGATGAAAAAAGAATTGCTGAGGCAATAGAAAAGGTGATGAATTGGTAACAGAGTTCAAATTCCCAGATGTAGGTGAGGGTATTCATGAAGGCCATATTGTTTCTTGGCTTGTCAAAGAAGGAGAAATTGTCAAAGAAGATCAAGCTTTAATAAAAGTAGAGACGGATAAAGCAATTGTTGAATTACCTTCTCCAGCTACAGGAAAAATTCTAAAAATTTACAAACAAGCTGGATCTATAGTAAAAGTAGGAGAAATCTTAGTAGATATTGGTAATGAAGGAGAAAAAGTAAAGATCATAAAAGAAACTCCAATACAGAAAAAAGGACAATCTGTTGTTGGGGAGTTAGAAGAAGCAACAGAAATTAAAGCTGCTCCTAAAGAAATGAAAAGTAAGACAACAAACAAAGAAATCAAAATACTTCCATACGTACGAAAGATAGCGAAAGATAGGAATATTGATCTTGCAAGCATTCAAGGCTCTGGAAAACAAGGAGAGATTTTAGAAACAGATCTTAAAAATGAACCAACAATCCAAAAACAAATTCAAATCACGAAAAAATATGACATGTGGGGTTATGTAGATAGAATCCCTCTTCAAGGTTTACGGGCACAAATAAAAATCAACATGGAAAAACAAGCTTCCATACCCATTGTTACACACATGGATGAGATTGATGTAACAAAACTTTGGGGTATTAGAGAAAAAGAAAAAAAGAAAGTTAAAGATGTTAAGCTTACATTCCTTCCTTATATTATCAAAGCTGTGATAAGCTCATTAAAGGAAAATAAAATTTTGAATGCTTCTTTAGAACAAGATGCAATAGTCTTAAAGAAATATTATAATATTGGCATTGCAGTTGCAACAGAAGAAGGTCTTATTGTTCCAGTAATTAAAGGTGCAGAGAAAAAATCTTTGATTGAAATCGCAAAGGAAATACAAAAACTTTCTGAACAAGCAAGACAAAGAACATTAGATCTCATGGATCTAAAAGGCGGCACATTTACTATTACAAATATTGGTTCTATAGGGGGAATGTATGCAACTCCTATTCTTAATATAGGAGAAGCCGCAGTCCTTGCTCTAGGAAAAATTCATGAAAAACCTTTGATTATTAATGGTAAAATTCAAGTGCGAAAAGTACTCCCTGTAAGTATTGCTTTTGATCATAGAATTCTTGATGGAGCTCATGCGGCTCTCTTCACAAATAAACTCAAAGAATACCTAGAAGACCCTGATTTGTTAATGTTAGAGTTGAGTTAAGGTAAATTTATTAAGTTAAAGAGGTATAATAAGAACATGAGAGTATTTATTTTTCTTCATGGAGCAGACAAAGAAACATTTCTCAAATTAAAACCTAAAATAGAAGAACCTATCATTTGTGCTGATAGTGGTATAAAACTTGCAATGGATTTACCTTACAAACCAAAAAGTATAATTCTCATTGGAGATTTAGATTCTGTTTCCAAGCAAGATCTGGATTGGTGTAAGAAAAATAATATTTCCATGAAGAAGTATCCTGAGAATAAGGATTTTACTGATGGAGAGCTCGCTTTACAATATGCTTGTAAAAAATTTGTCTCAAAACATCCTAAAATTATTCTTGGCGGTGTATCTTCACTCATGGATCATACTTTGGGGAACATACTTTCAACAGTTCCATTTGTAGAAGAAGGCCATAAGATTTCTTTTTCTGTAAAAAATCAAACAGTCTACCTGATGAAAGATAAGCTTAAGCTAAATAACTGCAAAGGCCATACAGTTTCTCTCATCCCCCTAGTAAAAACGGAGATAATAAGCACAAGTGGTTTAGAGTGGGAGTTGAAAAAAGAGAAAATATTGCCCTATAAATCTAGAACATTGAGAAACGAAGCTATAGAAAATAATGTTAAAATAGAAATAAAAGAAGGGTTAGTTATTGTAGTAGAATCATGGTAGTTCTCATATTAGATTTTGATTCAACGATTACAGAAGAATCAACTTTAGTACAATTATATCTAAGGCTTCCAGAAAATATTTTCAAAAGTGCAATGAGCATATCAAATAAAGACTACTATGATAAAGAGTTACACTTAACAAAAGAGTGTTATAGCCGTCTTAGGCAGATAATTAATCAACAAGATAATTGGGAAAGGTGTTTAAAAGAGATTACTGCTGTTATTCTAGCCTATAGTAAAGAGATTGAGCCTTTAGAAATAAAAGGGATGAATCTAATTGAAGAGCCGTTAAAGTATTTAGATTTTTCTAGCTTGGAAAGAGCAGCTTCACAAATAAAAATAAGACCTGGATTTCAGTCTTTAGTAAAAGATTTTCCTGCATCAGTATACATACTTTCCTGTAATTGGAGCACAGATCTCATAAAGTTATTATCCCACATTGTAGAAAGGAGAAATATTCTTGCAAATAATCTAAGATTTAAAGATGGAAAATGTAGAGGTTTTGAGAGAAAGAGGATAATTCTAACACCAAAACATAAATTCAAAGAATTTCAAAGAATAAAAGGGGATAGAACTATAGTTTGTGGAGATTCACTTCCTGATCTCCTTCTTCTTCTGAATGCAGATAAAGGGTTTGCTTTTATTTCTCATGATAAGGATTTTATTGAAATCTCCCAGTTAATAAAAACAAAGTTTTCAAGGGAGATCTATATTGTAAATAATTTTGAAGAAGTTAAGAAGCTAATTGGCTAAGCATTCTTATGGTAGTTAAATCCTATTTAGAAGACCAAGATAGTTTGATGTTAGAGTTGAGTTAGCAAAACTTTAAATAATAGTCCTTTTATTTCTAAAGATATGTTATTCACAATAGAAGCAGAATATTTTATTGTAAAAAACTATCGTCTTCAGAAAAATGGAACTTGGAGAACATTAAAGAAAGACTTTTCTCTAGAAGAGAATGACCAACACATTACATCTTTATCAGAAGTGGAAATGTATTGCCGAGAAGATCAAAGTATAGAGATCGAAGGAAAAATGTTTAGAGCAAACCCTTCTGGGCCAATAGGGTTAGGAGATAAGACTCTTGTCTTTGTACATCCTCGTCTTTTCCGTTTTGAAAGACCGCTGATACCAGATAAGAGAGATCTTATCGAAAAGATTGCAGAAGCAGATCTTTGTAAAATCTATTCCCCTATTATCAATCTTGAAGGAAATATTGATCTGAGAGATTGGGAAATAAAAAATCCTGTCAAAGACTATTCTATTGCTGCACGAGCAGAATCACTAGGTGATGATTACCTTGGATTTAGTGCAGCAAGAGATGAAAGTTTTATATCAAATATCTATACTTCTCTTTTGGATGGATGGTTGATACATTTGGAGACAGGAAAACTCAATATATTTATTGACTATGGCAGTAATGAATCTGAACAAAATCTTTTGAGAAAAATTAAAAGAGAAATTGATAAATTCCCTGAAGGGATACATTAAAAAGAAATTTCAACATTTCCTTTTAAAATTTTACATTGACACGCTAATCTCTGCTTTCTATTCTTTCCCATATCTTCTTCTACTTCATTTAATTTATTGAGATTCTCTTCTCCAGAAAGAATATCAATTTGACAGATACCACAGGCACCATGTTCACAACCAAAAGGCACACCTAATTCTCTAGCTGTTTCTTTGATCTCTTCACCATCTTTTACTTGAATGTCTTTTTCATTATACTTTAGTGTTGCCATAATGCTGTGAGAAGATTGTTGATTTTTAAGCTTTATGCAAAGAGATGAGGAAAAGTAGTCCTATAGATTTCAACTGCTTGTCTTTTTGTTTCTTCAATAGAAATGCTTGCATCTAAATATCTTACTTTTGTACCAAGATCTTCAAAAATTTCTCTAAAACTACTACTGTCATACAAAGGCTTGATTTTTAACTGAAACTCTAAGTTTTCGAATTTTGCATTATCTTGTTTTTCTCTTATGGCAAGTCTTCGCATAACTTCTTCAACATTAATAATAGTAGGAATAAGAAGAAGATTTGGTCCATTATCTAAACAAAAACGATTCCCCTCAATCCTCATAATTTCTGTCATAGAAATAGCCCTTTCACCTACAATAAGAGATTGATTTGATTGATATATAAGAGAAGTAGAAACACTTCGTGATTGAAGAACATGTTTTCCAGCAGCTAACGCAGGTAATAATACTCTTTTATGAAGAATCAAACGATCAACAGCATAAAGTTCTGCAGTTTGTTTTGCAGAATATTGCCTTTCATTCTTTGCAATAACTTCTTCTCTTATTGCCAAACCAACTTGTGTAAATGTAGGCTCTGAAGAGAGAAGCACATCAAAATCTTCCAAAGAAACATATGCATCATTCTTACAATTACGATCAAAATCTGGATGGTGACGATTAGATCTCCAATAGTGGTCTAAAGAAAATACCCTTGCTCCTTTTTTCTCAAACTCCGCAACAATACTATCAATCACAACACCTTTACCAACGCCATCAAGACCATCCACAACAGTAAATGTACCTGAAAAATTATGTACCATCTTTTAATCTCCTTAATTTCTTTTGTAAGCCTTGTCCATCAAGATTCAAAAACTCTTCCCAATCACCAGTTTCTCTATTTTTTCTTTTTTTAACAAAACCTGCTTTTTTATAAGTATCTAAACTTTCAATAGGCACAGCTTCAAGATTAATATAATTCCTGAGCTCTTCAACTTCCATTCTACTCAATCGCATTCCATTGATATGATAATCATATAACGCTTCATTAACATTAGGTATATGCTTCCTATGCGCATCATCAATTAATGCAGCAAAATCCCTTATCTCTTTTTGTGCATGTACATCTAATCGTAATCGCAAAAAATGCGAAAGATTATGTCCATCTCCACATCTCCAACTTCTCGTATAGAATCCAACACCCTTCATAGAACGAATCAATTCATCAGGAGCGTCACATTTTTTAAGTTGTTTAACAGTATCTTGTTCTAGAGCAAAAGTTTCCTGAAGAAGAGTTAATGCCAGAACTTTGTCTTCATCATCCATCTCTTTTCCTCTTCCTTGTCTATTTGCTCTATCCTGATAACGTAATTGATCTTCTCCAGGAAGAAAGAATTTACTCCCTAATGGAGCATATCCCATAAATTGATGATGTGGCAGTGTCCTATGTCTTCCAGCTTGTCTAGGATCAACAAAAATAGGAGTCTTTGATTCAAATGCAAGACTAGTCATTTCTATAGGAGAAGTATGAAGATCTCGTACAAGAGTTCTAATGAGTCCTTTGTCCTCTTGAAGTCTTGCTGTGCCTATTCCATAACTTGCTCTTGCTGCACGTGCAGGAGTACTATCATCTCCAAGATAATCAACAACCTGAAATGCACCATCTTCTAAATATCTTTTTTCAACAAAAAGAATATCCTCTAAAGCTACAACAGTAACTCTTTTAGTTTCTTTT
>CAYHUV010000060.1:0-6671 GCA_964359695.1 Candidatus Woesearchaeota archaeon | reverse complement strand
TTTCTTTACATACAGAGTTATATCTGAATTATGATTAGCCAACCTAACTAATCTCTCTTTTTTGTCGTTCAATAGAAAGTCTTTGTATTCTATTTAACATCTCAGAAAGAAGCTCTCTATAAGAATTCACATTTGTTTGAATAATGATGATAAAAGAACGAAGTTTTCTTGCATCTTCATCAATACTCTGCATTTTCTTACGATTTTGTTCATTTTGTGCATAGAGAGTATGTGTTTGGCTTAAAATCATGTTCTCTAATTTATTATCCATAGTTTGAAGCATAGGCCCCAATTGTTTGTCAATCGCATCAATAATCCTAAGTTTTTCCTGGCAATAATCCAGATTTACTTTCGTTTTCTCTTTTTGTAATTCAATCACAAGCCTTTGAAAAATGTCTGTTCGAGCTTGAGCAAGTTTTTCTATAGACACAATTTGAACAGAGATATTTCTAAAGTTATGTTCAATATCTTGTACTTCTCGTAATTCGGTAAGAAGGTTTCCTTCAAACTCTTGAAATGCTCGTATTTCAGTTAAGAAAAATACTTCCACATCTTTAAGATTTTCTAAGAGTTTTTCCTTTTTATCTTCCGCATTCCTTTTAAATCCAATAGGCATAGAAATAAAAAGAGGAATGAGTATAAAAAGATTCTGCTTCGGAACAATTATATAGAAAGACTTCTCAAAAGAATATATGAAGCTCATCTCATGGAATGTCAATGGCATCCGTGCTGCAGAAAAGAAAAACTTTGTAGACTATGTCAAGAAAGAATCACCTGATATTATGTGTGTGCAAGAAACAAAAGCACATAAAGAGCAATTAAGCGAGAACCTATTAAACATTCCTGGATATCAAGCCTACTTCTCTTCAGGAGAAAAGAAAGGTTACAGTGGTGTTCTATGTTATTCTAAAGAAAACCCTCTTTCTGTTCACATGGGCTTTGGGGATCATAAAAAGTTTGACTCAGAAGGGAGAATTCTTGTCTTAGAGTTTTCAAAATTTATTCTCTTAAACATCTACTTCCCTAATGGAAAAGCAAGTGAAGAACGTTTACAATACAAATTAGAATTTTATAAGACATTTTTCAGTTTCTGTAAAAAACAAAAGAAGCCTTTGATTGTCTGTGGTGATGTGAATACAGCCCATAATGAAATTGACCTTGCTCGTCCAAAAGAAAACGAAGATGTTTCCGGTTTCTTAAGAATAGAAAGAGACTGGCTAGATACATTTGAAAGAGAAATTTTTGTGGACACCTTTAGATATTTACATCCCAAAAAAGTACAATACTCCTGGTGGTCTATGCGTGCTGGTGCAAGAAAAAACAATGTAGGCTGGCGTATTGATTATTTTTATGTCACAAAAGAATTAGCAAAACATCTTAAAGTGGCTTTTATTCAAGATCAAGTACTTGGTTCTGATCACTGTCCTATTGGAATAGAAATAGATTTATAATATCTTTCTATCAAGTCTTTCCATAAAGTCAATCAGATGTTTTTTCTTTCAGGAAAAACACTCAAAGAAAAAGAACTTTTACTAAAAAGTGAAGGGATAGAAGTAAAAAAAGGAAAGATAGACCTTAGTAAGTATCTCCAGACTTTCTAATTCTTCCTGTATCTTCTACATCTGCAATTCCATCGCCTTCTAATGTTGCTTGAGAAAGCATAACAACCTGTGGATGTTTTTTCAGAATTTTGGTGAGTTCTTCGGAAATTCCAGCACCAATCACTAGGACTTGTCTATCCTTTATTGAGAGATACTGGTTTATTCCTTCTGGAAGTACAGACATTCCTTGAGCTGGAATATCTTTAAACTCTTTTTCACAATTATAAGGAAGTCTTGTAGCAATAGAAACATTCCTTCCAGCAAAATCATATGCCTGCAAAGCATTCCATAAACCATTATTTCTCATAGCTATAGACTGTTCTATAAGAACATTATCATATCCTTCTATAATACTATCCAAAGCCTCATGCACCCGACTTACCTGAGGCAGAATCTCAACCATTCTTTGTGTACTTCCTTTTGCATCATAAACAATTTCAGGAACAATATCTAAATCTCCATTTCCTCTACCAAGAAATAATGCAACGTTTTCGATACGTTTTCTTGCATAATCTTCTGTAATTCCATGAGGAGTATGTGCATACGCTCGCACAACAACACTCATTCCAGGAGTTAAAGATCTTGCATATTCAATAATGTCTGCATATCCTTTCAATGACCAAGATTTCTTATCAAAAGAAATTGAGAATGACTCTCCTTCTTCAGATAAGATATTATGTGAAGAAGTATCAATATGACAAACATTATTCTTAGCAGAACTTTCAGAATCAATAAGATTCTCAAAATGTCTCTCTGGTATACAGGTTGTTGTAAGTGCTGCGACAATTGGTATGGTTGTTGTGTACCATAATGATTTTGTGTTTGCTACCATGGACTTTTTTATATAGCAGGAATATTTATAAGTGTTCCGTTTTGAAACAGGTGTATAATTTAATTTAGAACAGCTTTTGTAACAATTAGTCTGGCTATATTCATATTCTCTGCTTCAATATGTTGTGAAAGAATTTGTATCTTTTTTCTAAATAATGGGCACCAAAGAACAAGGGATTCAGCTTCCCCTCCTTCAAAGGCGATGTTTAATCCATGCTTTTTATGTAACAAAACAAGTCTATCAACATCCTTTTCAGTTAACACTCTTCCTAACCAGCTTTTATCTAGACCTTCAGCAGCAATAGAACTTAGAACTACTTCAAAACCTTCTCGTATCAATTGCCTGAGTTCTTGCTCTTGATCCATATGCCAAAGTGGTGAGAAGACTTTCAATCCTACTTTATCTGCAACTTTTTCCAATCTTTCTCTTTGATACTGAGAAAAAAGAGCTCCAGAAACAATTCCTTCAATTTTGTATTTTTGCTTTGCTTCTTGTAATGCTTTTTCTAAATCCTTCAATTCTTTTTCTTTTTCGCCATTTGTTTCTATAACGACAAGAGGAATATTCATGCTCTCAGATTGTAAATCTACGAGGTGAATATTAGGTGTATGAAACATGTAAGAGTTGGGATTTAAACTTTTAATACTAATAACACAGGAGATGTCATAATTCTGTTTTTTCATAACATAGGCTGCATACAAACTATCTTTTCCTCCACTAATTAATGCCCCTAGTCTAACATTTTTTTTCTGGTAGAATTGTTCAAGATATGCAGACTTTGATTTTTTCTCTTCTTTTGCAAGTTTTTCAAGTACTTGATCAAACCCGCTTCCATATTGTGCAGCTTTCTTTTTTCTCTCAGCAAATGCTTTTGGGATTCCTAAACTCAATGCTAATTTTCTTAGGATATATTTTTCTTCTCCATCCTTTATCTTCATCTCAGGAGGAATATTTAAAGCAAAAGCAACCAATTCCTTGTCTAAGAATGGTACACGTAATTCTAAATTATTATGCATTGTAATAACATCATCCCTATAGCAATTCTTCTCATAAATTCTTAATAAGTCAGAGTAGCAGTCTTCATTCAACTTTTTCAGATCTCCTGTTTTATGTCTATTATACCCTCCAAAGATTTCATCTGCTCCACTGCCAGAAAAAATAACTTTATTTCCTTCTTTTTTTGCCATCTCACAAGCAATAAATAAAGGTAAAGCAACCCCTACTTTTATCACATTACTATCTTCGATGAGTGGAACTATTTTCTTCAAATATGTTTTTGTTTCTTCTTTTGTAATGATTTTATACCTCAATTTTAGTCCTAATTTTTCTGCAACAGTTTTCGCACTTAATAGATCTGGACTATCTTCCTGTGCTGCAGCGGTGTAACAAGTAAAATCCTTTCCTAGATTTTGTAATACTCTGGCAATGAGCAGAGAATCAATCCCGCCAGAAAAAAGCAATCCAAATTTTCTCTCAGGTACTTGTGTACTAATAGCATCAATAAGTCTAAGATTAAGTTTCGAAGTTAGGTCTCCTTTTATTTTTCTCCCAAAAGAAAAGAATTTTCTTTCAATAAACTGAACTTTTCCTGTTTTCTGAGAGTATTTTAATATTTGTCTCGGATTCAATTCTTCTGCTTCACCAAGAACTTTTTTTTCAGAACAAAATGAGAGTTTTTTGTCTTTATGATTATACCATACTGGTTTGACCCCAAGAATATCCCTTGCAAGATACAAAGTATCCTTCTCAAAATAAGCAAAAGCATATACCCCTCTAAGTAAAGGAAGAGTTTTTTGTATCCCTAATTTAAATATTAGTTTTAGTAAAAGATCAGAATCATTTTTTGCTTCAATAGAATATTCTTTTGCTAAATCTTTCCAATTATAGATTTCACAATTAGATACTAGTACCCCATCTTTAAACTGTAAAGGTTGTTGGATGGTATTAACTATTGCATGGAGATTGTGCCCGATAATATTTTCTGATTTAGAATTAACCAATTTTCCTGCTGAAGATGCATAATTGATTTTTCCATCATAATATCCAGAGCCATCCATTCCTCTCTCTTGAATAAGCTCTAATCCTTTTTGCATTTTAGTAAATGCTTCTTTCTCTTGAAAAAATCCAATTATACTACACATAGTTACTGGAGGATATATGTCCCTTTTTATACCTATCGACAAAATAAAAACCTTTTTAAATGATTGAGGATACAAAAAAAACTTTATGAGGCAATCAATACGTTTAATATACTTGGAAAACGAAAAAAGATTCTATAGAAAAAGAACAATGTTTTATAGAAGTAATCTCCTTCTGCATACAGAACGAGTAGGCTACCTTCTTGAACAATACCTTCCTTACACTGAAGAAGTATTTGGAAAAGATTTTAACAGTTCTATGGCAAGAGGAATTGCCAAAGTATTTGATGATTTTGAAATAGAAATGGGTGAGATTAGTCCTGAAGAGAGAGTATTATTAGAACTAGACAACAAAAGAATGGACGAAAGAAGAAAAGATGCTGCACGAAAATTAATTAGCTATTCTGGTAGTTTATCTTTTAATGGTTTTTCCTATGGAACTTTGCTGGGTATGGCAAGAAGAAGAGGTGATAAGGAATCACAATTGGTAAACTGGTGTGATTCATTTAATGGTTTTGGAGAAGCTCTTCACGAAGTATACGCAGGTAATGGCAGGCTATTTATGGAACCAGTAGAAAGTTATATAACAAAACTAAGAGTATTCCCAGACAAACACCCAAAATTAAATTCTTTGTTTGAAAGAATTCCAGAGTTTTTTGCAATACCTGATTTTGAAGAACCAAAAGTACCTCATCTTCATACTGATTGTTCAATAAATAAACCCACAGGTTATGCTCCTTATGACCTCTGGAAAAGAACAATTAGAAATTTTGGAGAAGAAAATAAAGGTCTTATTTCTTTAATTAGACAAAAAGAATATTTTCCTCTAGTTGCGCCGGCTGATCAAACAAATCTCCAAATAGCATCACCAACATAGTGAATATTCTTAACAACTTTCCCTGAATTCATATTTTGCATTTCTTCTGCATCAAAAAGTGCAACACCAACTATCAACGGCTTTTTATTATTCATATCAACAATAACAACAAAATCCTTTTTTTTAATTGCAGGGTCAATTTCTTTTATACCTGGCCTCATAAGATCCGCACCACCAACAAGAAATTTAACCGCTCCCATATCTACAACAATCTTCTTTAACAATTCTTTTTCTTGAAGCAGCTTTAATGTTGGAGTTAATCTTTTCTCATAATAAAAGAAGGAAGGTTTATTATTAACAAGTATAATTTTCTCATCAATACATTCAACTTTGTCTTTTTTAGAAGCTTCAAATGAATAGCTGTGTGTACTATTAAACTCTCTGCTTCTTAATTGAACACATTTCATAATGCCTAAAATAATTATCTTAATTAATAAAATTATCCCTAACAAAGTTTTATTAATTAGCTTTATCTAGTAATAAATTATGAAAACAGTTGTTTTAGGATTAATTTTGGTATTATTTATTCTAAGTTCTTGTAGTAATGCCCAAGAAACAGCACAAAATCTTCCTGAAGAGTCTTTTTGCGGAACTTCAACAAAAGCTTCCTGTACAAGTGATTCCGACTGTATATCTTCTGGCTGTTCAGGGCAGATTTGTCAATCCTCATCTGAAGAACAATCTATTTCTACCTGTGAATACAAAGACTGTTATGATGAGGCAGTTTATGGTTTCTCTTGCACATGTATAGAACAAAAATGTTCTTGGGGATAGTTTTTTAAGCTTAAAACTCCCCTATTTAGCTATGGTAGATTTCTCTCCAAGGGAAGTGTATAAGGAAATAAAAGAAACTGAATCAGAAGACACTCCAGAAGAGAATATTTTGAGTTTGGAAGAGCTTCGTGAGAGAGAAGTAATTGAACAGAAAATCCTTGAGAAAGAAAGAAGAGAAAGTTTAGAGAAGCAGGTAATCGAAGAAGAAACAAGAAATGTTCCTTCACAAACAAATTATGAACCTTTTGCGCAACCAGGGGTTTATGATTTAAAAGAAACGCCTGACTTTTTTAATAAACAAAGAGAATTAGAAGAGAAAGAAAAAGAAGAGCGTAAAAGAAGATCAATAATGTAAAATTATTCTCTGGAAAGAATACTGTACTGTAAGAGAGAAATTTCATATGCTTGTTCTACAGTATCTTTTTCTGTAATAGTATAATAATGTATCA
>CAYHUV010000059.1:0-6705 GCA_964359695.1 Candidatus Woesearchaeota archaeon | reverse complement strand
GCCACTGGCCCTTAACTTGCAGAGAATTTGGAGAGGTAAATAAAGATTTTGTTTTTCCTGTATTGTTAAGTTAATTGGGCTTTTGTTGAATGCCTTATATTGTACGTCTGCGGGACTTTATATTTTTTTATAAATTTGTGCCCTAAAGAAAAACTTAAGGAATTATATATCAATAAGGGTTTATCAACTATTGAGTTAGGCATACTATATGATGTTTCTGCAGGAGTAATCTCAAATCTACTGAAGAAGCATAAAATTGAACTAAGAAGACCAAAGTACGGGTATAATAAGCTATTACTTTGTAAAGATGGACATAAAGTGAAGTCAAACTTTGAAAGAACTGTATGTGATTGGCTTTACTTTAATGGAACTGAACATGAATATGAACCAAGAATATCAAGAGATAGATACTTTAAAGCTGACTTTAAAATTGGAAGATTCTATATTGAAATATTGGGTATGATGGAAATTCCTGCTTATAGGAACAAATTTGAAGAAAAAATCACACACTTTGGGATGAAAGAAGGTGCGGGATTTATTTATTGTAAAGGAGAAGAAATTCATAAATATAAAAAATACTTTGATACCAATAACAATAAGCCAATTGTAATACTGTTAATTCCAAAGAAACATAAATTAACCAAAGAAATAGTTAATGAACAATTAGGGTTCTTAATTCCATTGTTTAGTAAACCACAGAGAAATCTTGCTTAATTTAGCCTTTAAGAGGCTCACTTTTTATCAGAGAATTTGATCTCACCAGAAAGTAATTTTCTTAATGTTTCTTTAAGTTCTTTTTCTGTTACACGAATTTGTTTTTCAGTCGTTCTATCTCTTAAAGTTACATCATTATTTTTCAAGGAATCATAATCAATAGTAATTGCATAGGGTGTTCCTGATTCTGCAGCTCGTAAATATCGTTTTCCAATAGAGCCAGATTCATCAAAGTCTACAATGAAATCTCTTTCTAATAGCTCTTTTACTTTATCTGCATGTTCAGGAAGTCCATCCTTTTTTTGTAAAGGAAATATAGCACAATCAATAGGAGCCATATGATAAGGGACATTAAACATAGATTTTCCTTCACCCTCTTCTTTCTTTTCATAGAATAAATCCATTAAAGCAAAACAAGGTCTATCTGTTCCAAAAGCAATTTCTAAAATGTGCGGTACGTATTTTTCTCCATTTTCTCGTACTGCTTCTAAAGATTGTTTAGAAAATTCTGCATGTTTTTTTAAGTCATAATCCGTACGATCGTGAACGCCACAGCATTCTGTCCAGCCAAAGGTATTAAGCTTTACTTCAATGTCCCAAGCATCATCAGCATAAAATGCACGCTCATCAGGAAGATGTTGTCTTATACGAATTCTTTCTGAAGGGATGCCCATAGAAAGAAATTGTTTATATGCCAGATGTAAACACCATGCATATGCTTTTGATTTAATATGTTTATGTTTAATAGCATCATCTAAAGATATTAATTCTACTTTCAATTGTTTTTCTTGATGATGGCTCGTATAAAGAGGAAGTTTTTCTTTTTTTATGGATTCATATTTTTCCCAATTATTTTTCTCTTTTGGATCAATAAATAGTTGTGCTTCAGCTTGAGTAAATTCTCTCATTCTTAATAAATGCTGTCGTGGAGAAATTTCATTCCGATAAGCTTTACCTATCTGAAATACTGCAAAAGGAAGTTTTCTAAAATATTCATTTAAACGTTTGAAGGGTAAATAAGTTACTGTTGCTGTTTCAGGACGTAAAGAGAAAGGTTTTCCAGCAACTTCTGTTTTCATCATTAAGTTGTATGCTTTGATTTCTTCTTTGAATGCACCTTTACATGAAAGACAAGATATCTTTTCTTTTTTTATTGTATCTAACATTTGTTTATCAGACCATGCAGAAGTTTCTTTGTTAGTGATTTCTTCAATAAGCTTATCTACACGAAAAACAGATTTACATTTTGTGCATTCTATTGTTTTATCTATGAATGTATTAAGATGACCTGATGCTTCCCAAACAATATCAGGAACAACAGTCGGGCATTCTAATTCGCGGAAGCCATTGCTGAAGAAAATAGAACGTACGGAGGATTCTACTTTATTTTTCAAAAGTTTCCCTAAAGGGCCATATGCAAAAAAACCAGAAACGCCACCGTATATTTCTGGGAATGGACCATAGACAAAACCCTTGCTTTGCATGAATACATTAAGGTCTTTTAAGAATTGTTCATTGTGCATTTAATAGTAGAATTTATAGAGACTTTTAAACTTTTCTCTCAAATGGGTTCCAATATTGAAGCCTATGTTCTGTATCTTGTTTCCAACATTCGAAACGTGCAAGAGCTTGAGCTTTTGTTCCCCTCATTTTATCAAGATGTCCTGCTAATCTTTCATTTAACAATTTAGGATCAGTAATTCTTTCAGATGTCTCTAGCTCTTCAGGACGAAATTTTAAACCTGTGCCATAATATGGATCCCTTTCATGATGTTTATTATTACATTCTCCAGAATAAACTTTACCAACACAACGAAAATCAGGACAAGAAAAATTTAAGTCAAGACTTGTTTTTAAGCCATAATCTTTAAGATTTATTGTTCCATGCACCAGTGTTTGTGCCTCTTTCCATGTTGATTTCCAGAGAAATTCATTATACAAGGCATTAGTCTGTCCTATCTCTACAATTCCTTTTTCATAAAATATTCCAAGGCGGAGTATCTTTGATCCATCTTCTTTTGCTATTTCTTCTACTGATTTTATTGCTTTATCCCTTACGCTCCCAATATCATGGCCATTATGGATTACTTTAGAAGATGATTCTAAAAAAAGGAATCCTGGATGCCACAAATGATATAATACTGTGAAATTCATAGTAAAATATCTTCGTCGTTATTTTATAAAGGTTTGGTAGAAAAATTTTTCAATCTTTAGAAACATTTAAAGTGTTAATCCTCAAAAGATACCTGATAGGTTGGTTGTTCTTTGTGTATCTTTTCTACATCACGAATGTTCACCATAGGAACGCCAAAATCATCCTCAATAATTCGTACACAGGCTGTATTTACCCAACATTGAATATCTTGAAAGTCTTCTAAATTCTTTACATTATTACACATAAAAATGTAAGCTTTCTTTCCGCAGTTTTTTTTGAATCTTAATGCACGAGGAAAGAGATTTTGTCCAGATTTTGTAGAAATAATAATACCAATCTTGTCTGCAGCATAATATTTGAGAAGCATACCTTTCTTTTTCTTCTCATATTTCTCTACTTCTTGCTCTTGAATTCTTGTAAATTCATGAGTTAATGGATCAAGAATATATACTGGTTTTTTACTTGTAAATGCCAAGTTTAATGGATGAAATCTTCCTGTACCAATGTATAGGTATGCATCTACTTCTATTCCTTTTGTTGCGGCAGTATTACAACCCAGAATTTGTCCTAAAACTAAATATCCCTGCTTTTCTAATTCTTTTACTTCATCAAGGAATTGGATTGTTGAAACTATTGCAAACTTTTCTTTTATGTTTACTTTAGACATTAATTCTTTGATACCAGCATGTTTTACTTTTGCAGGAATGTAGATTACTTTCATGACTTGTCCCCTATTGGGAGTTATTTATAAAGCTTAGCTTTTGAAATATCCTATAGAAAGTACTAAAATAATTTAAAGCAGGGCAATAGTTTATTTTTTATGCAAACTATTCTTGTCATAGGAACTGTACATAGTATGATGCCTGAACATCAACAAGAACTAGAAAATCTTTTTCGTGTTCTTAATCCTGATCAGATTCTTATAGAGATTAGCCCAGAAGATGTACAAAGAGAAAATTTTAAAGATTATCCACAAGAAATGACCTATGCCTATTATTGGGCAAAAATACAAGGAAAAAGAGTCAATGGTTTTGATGCTTCTATGGATATTCTTGATATTGCCGTTTCAGATGACATGAAAAGACAATTGGAAAGCGAAGCTGGACATCTTATTGCAATAGTCAACTGGAAATATTTGAATAAAACAGAGACAGAAATCTACAGAAGACTTTCTTTGCTTACAGAAAGAATGATTGATAAAGAAAAAAATAGACAAAGACAAGAGACTATGTTACAGAATATTCAAAAGCAACTTATTCCTAGGGGGAAAATTTTGATCCTTACTGGTTCTTTTCATCTACCTTTTTTTCAGAAAAATCTTAAGAATGCACTATTTCCCTTGAGTAGAGAACTATTTTGATGAATTAACTTTAATATTCAAAGCCTCTGCAATACACTCTAATAATGCTGTGGTGTGCCTTCCATCTGTGACATGAAATGTATCTTGATTGATATAAATTATTGGACCCTCATACAATTTTTTTTCTTTTAGAATATTTGGAAGTGCTGCATATCTTTTTCCAATTTTTACAAGATAATGATTTTCATCTAATTTTTCTGTTGTTAAATCAGTCGTCATCTCTACAGATCTTTGTCTTTGCTGTACTCTTTGGTTTGCAGTCTCAGGTTTACACAATAACATTAATAACAAGTCTACAGGAGGAAATTCTGTTCTGAACTTTTCATATTCTCCTTCTAAATAATCTACTTCATTCTGAGGTAATCCTTCGTCTACTAATGTTGGAACAAAAACAAATCTGTCAGCCCAGTAGGTTCTATCAAGAATTGTAGACCTTGGAAATCTTTTTGCCTGTTCTGCCTGTGCTCTTCGCATATGTAATAGCGTTATTTGTGTAGAAGATCCAAATTTTTTCCTATCCTTATAAAATTGAGTAATTGTTTCTTTCCATAAATCATTATCATCTACTTGTTCCAAGTATGGTTTTAATCCTATCCTTGTTGCAAGTAATCTTACTAATGTTGATTTCCCTGTACCAATTAATCCTTCTACAGCAAGATATTTTTTTTCTATATTGGTCAAATAATCCCTCATTGTTCCCTCTATAGAAATCATTCTATCTATTACTTCTGCATCATAAAGCTGTTCTAATTCTTTTGTTCTCTGTTCAAGATCCATTTCTTTTCCTATGCAAAGAGAGTATTTTATTCTCACAATCTTCTGCAAGCCTTTCTAGAATATTAGGATTCATACTATAATCTATGGAAGAATCTAGGACTACTAATTCAGGTGTGGCTACACCAAATTGATTGTACATTTCTTCAAAATTATCCCTATATCTTCCAAAAAAGGGGGCAATATCTCGAATATATTGTGCAGCTAGATTTTCTTCACCAGTAGCTTGGCGGCTCTTATTTCTTTTAATTAGAATTTCTGGGTCGACTACATCCAAATAAAAAACAAGATCAGGAATAGGAATAAGATTTTTTTCTAAGCCTCTTCGTAATACAATATCATGCATGCCTATAGCTGTTGCATCAAGAAGATTATTTTCTCCACCATATCTAATAAATGTTGCTCGTGCTTCTAAAGGATGTCTATTTCCAATTACTATACCATGTTTATTTCTAATAGTACTTGTTAATACTGTACGAAAACAAAGTGTGCCTAAATCAAAAAATTCTCCAGTCGCTTTTTGGTCACTGTAATATCCATCAAGAACATCTCCATCATGGTTTACTGCCTCTCTTAGATAATGGACATCTTTTCCAAGATTATTTCTTCTCTTTAATGTATTAATCAGTTCATCTTTTCCTGCACAAATCTGCCCAGAAAATACTACATAAGTTGGATTCATAATGAAAAAACTTCTTTTTTATTTAAAAAAGCTTTTCATCATTGAACATGTATTACAAAGAATAGGTTTTTAAAGAAGGATTTCTGCATTTTTTCTATGAAAATCTCATTAATTATCCCAGCGTATAATGAGGAAAAATACATAGAGAGAACTCTTAAGGCTATTCATGGAGTGGAAGTTATTGTTGTGTGTAATGGCTGCACAGACAAAACAGAAGATATTGCAAAAAAGTATGCTTCTAAAGTTATTGTTCTTAAAGAGAAAGGGGTTTCTCATGCACGAAATGAAGGTGCAAAAGCTGCCTCTCATCAAAGGTTTGTGTTCTTAGATGCAGATATACTCCCTGAAAAAAATCTTTTTGAAAAGATTGATACAAGTGTATATACTGTTGGTACTTGTAAGGCTAAGGCAGATTCTGATTCTCTCTTTGATGGAATAATGATGTGGATGAAAACAGAGCTGCATAGATTTGGTTATTGTACTGGATTGCTTTTTATTGATAAAGATCTTTTTTTGAAAGTTGGTGGATTTGAAGAACATTTGGATAAAAAAGAAGATGGGAGACTTTTACGAAGAGCACAAGCATTAGGAACTTTTGGTGTTGTTGAAGGATATGTCTATAATAATATGCGGCGCTATAGAACAAAAGGCTACCTTAGAATTTGTTTGTATTGGATTCGAGAATATATTTTTCCGAGTAAGAAAGAATATGAGAGCGTGAGATGAAAAGTATAGAAGAAGTTTATAGAAAGGAATATCTTTTCGTTGGTGTACGCTCACCTAAAGAGTTTGCAGAGGATCACATTCCCAGAGCTGTGAATATCCCTCTTTTTTCCAATGAAGAGCGAGCAATTGTTGGCACTTTGTATAAACAAGTGGGTAAGGATGTTGCAATTGACAAAGGTTTAGAAATTGTTGGGCATAAATTACCAGAAATGATACAAGAATATCAAAAATTAAAGGATAAGAAAATAATTGTATATTGATGGAGAGGAGGGATGCGTTCTGGATCTGTTGTAG
>CAYHUV010000058.1:0-6740 GCA_964359695.1 Candidatus Woesearchaeota archaeon | reverse complement strand
TATCGCTTTTTGCGACACCAAAGGGTCTACTCAAAAAAGTCTAAAATTCTTTTAGGAAAGATTTATATTCTTTTATAAAAATAAAGATTCTTATGAGTAGCCTAGGGGGCTTGGACGAAGCTGGAAGTCTATTTCACTCTCGGGTGAAATAATCCAAAAGGCCCAGTCATCGGCCCATTAGTCATGTGTGGAGTTGTTGTGGATGAGGAAGACATCCCTAAACTAGCGGAGCTTGGTGTGAAGGATTCTAAATTACTTACTCCAAAAAAGAGAGAAGCACTCTTTGAACCTATTAAAAAAATTGTGAAAAGATATAAACTGATTATCATTGAGCCACAAGAAATTGATGATGCAGTGAACTCGGCAAACCTCAATTTAAATTTTCTTGAAGCGATTAAGACTGCATTGATTCTTAATGAGTTAAAACCAGACAAAGCAATTGTAGACTGCCCAAGCAATAATATTCCTGCCTATAAAGAATATTTGCAAAATTTGTTAACTGTAAAAATGGATTTAGTTTTAGAACATAATGCGGAGAAACATCTTCAGGTTGCCGCAGCTTCTATTCTTGCGAAAGTAACAAGAGATAGAATTATTGTGGAATTAGAGAAAAAATATGGTCAAATGGGTTCTGGATATCCCAGTGATCCTGCCACTCAATCCTTTCTAAAGAAAAATGCAAAAAAATATCCAGAACTCTTTCGAAAATCTTGGGCGACTTATAAGAATTTAGCACAGAGTAAATTACAAAGTTATTAAGAGTTGCTCAGTAGAAAAGTTAAAGTTTATATAATTTTTGTAGAAAAAAGATTAGATATTTCAAGAATTATATTCTTTGGTATATGAATGTTTATAAATCTCTCAAATGTAGGGAGATACTGCATCTAGGTTCTCCAAAAGGGGTTAACCACAAGATGTTGTGGTTTAATATGAAATGCGCATTTTGTCAAAATCTGGAAACAAAAGTAGTTGATAAGAGAGATATTGATAGTGAAACAAGAAGAAGAAGGGAATGTTTGAAGTGCAAAAAAAGGTTTACAACTTCTGAGTATGTTAGGGCAACTCCTTTTTCCATTGTAAAAAAAGACGGAAGAAGAGAACCATTTGATAGAGAAAAACTTAAACGAGGACTTTTGAAAGCATGTGAAAAGAGGCCTGTATCAATAGAAAAAATTGAATATGCAGTAGATAAGATTGAAGGTGAGTTACGAAAACTCAACGTTAAAGAAATTAAAAGCATAGTCATTGGCGACAAGGTTATGAAAGAGTTAAAAAAACTTGATCCTGTTGCCTACGTACGATTCGCTTCAGTGTACAAAGAATTCAAAGACATTGAAGATTTCAAAAAAGAGATACAAGAGATTAAAAAAAAATAAGGAAGGTGTAAAAGATGGCTGATGGTGCAAATGGGAAATTAAAAGCAAAGAGATATTCTCCAATGATATTGGACTCCTATGATAAAGAAAGACATATAAAATATGATGATGCTCTAACTTTAGTTAGGGCAGAATCTCATCTATCATTAGAACGTTTAACAACAGCAGTTGATGCTGGAGATGTTCATGCATATGATTTCAAAGGAACTAGATATCTTGATAGATTAGACATGGGAAGAGCATTTCATGATCTCCCAGATAAAAAAGAAGGATTAACTATTAAAAGATTTTTTTCTGATGGCAAAACTGATCCTTATGAAAGTGCAGGTTCTTATCAAAGAAAAGAATTAGAATTAAGAAATAAAGAGGGAGGGATTGTTTTCAAAATGGATGATGCAGAATTTCCTCAAAGTTGGGACAGTAATAATGCTACTGTTGTTAGTAAACTTTATTTTTATAAACCTAATTCCCCTGATCAAAAAGAAAAACTTCGCCAGAAGATTGGGAATGACCATGAATATTCTCTTAGACATCTTGTTGCACGTGTTACAAATTTCTTTGCTGATGAAGGATGGAAATTAGGTTATTTCAAAACTGAAGAAGATAGAAATACTTTTCGAGATGAGCTTGCATATCTCCAAATGAATAGAATGTTTGCTTTTAATACCCCTGTTCAAATTAATGCAGGGTTGTATAATGAATATGGTGTTGAAGGAAGTTCAAAAAGAGTCTATTGGAGAAATCCTGCTACAGGGCAAGTAGATCTTATAGATCGTGAATTTGTACGTCCACAAACTCATGCTTGTTTTATTAAAGGACCGAGAGATAATCTAGATAGTATCCTAGAACATTTCCATGATGAGGGGGCAATCTTCTCTAATGGCTCAGGTATTGGCCAAAATATTGGAGTTCTTCGTGGAGCAGGTGAACCTCTCTCTGGAGGAGGATCTTCTTCTGGAGCTTTATCATTTTTAAGAGAATTTGATAGAAATGCTGGTTCTATTAAATCAGGTGGAAAAAGTAGAAGAGCTGCTCGTATGACAGAAATGAGACAAAGCCATCCAGATATTATGGGATTCATTAGAGGAAAACCAGATGAAGATCATAAAGCTCTAACTTTAATTCAAAATGGTTGGTCTGAAGGTATGGATGGAGATGCTTATGGTACTGTGGCTTATCAAAATACAAACCTTTCCATACAACTAGATGATCATTTTTTTGATCAGCTTAAAATAAACGGAAAAATTCAACAAAGAAGGGTTGTAGATGGAAAGGTTGTTGGTGAAGTCGAAGCTGATAGAATGCTCAAAGAAATTGCATTTGGCAGTTGGAGAATTGGAGATCCAGCTGTGCAGTATGAAGGAGAAATCCAAAGAATGCATACCTCCAAGAATTCTGGAAGAATCAATTCTACGAATCCTTGTTCTGAGTATGCATTTTTAGATGATACTTCTTGCAACTTAGCTTCACTGAATCTCCTTGCCTTTAGTGATCTTAAGGGAAATTTTGATATTCAAAGATTTACTAAGGCATCTCGCCTTATTGCTATTGCACAAGATATTGCTAACGATGCTGCAGGATATCCAATTGATGATATAGCTACCATTAGTCCAGAATTTAGAACAATAGGACTGGGTTATGCAAATCTCGGAGCACTATTAATGCGACGAGGTGTTGCTTATGATTCTTTAGAAGGAAGAGCTTTTGCTGGAGCAGTTACTGCACTTATGACGGGAACAGCATATGAAGCCTCAGCAGAGATGGCAGAAGGATTGGGAACTTTTGTTCACTATGAATTTAATAAAAGGCATATGGCAGAAGTTATTGATACACACAAAGCACGTCTTAGTGGAATACAATGGGAACATGTGTCAGGAGATTTGAAAAGTGCAGTAGAGAAATCTTGGAATAATGCTGTTAGGTTAGGCAAAAAAAATGGATATAGAAATGCACAAACAACACTCTTAGCTCCTACTGGGACTACATCCTCTCTTATGGGATGTGATTCTACAGGAGTGGAACCAATTATTTCTCATGTGATCTATAAAGATCTTGCTGGTGGAGGAGTTCTTACTCTTCTCAATAAAGAAACAGAGAATGCTCTTTCAAATTTAGGTTATACATCTGGGGAAATAGGAGACATTTCTCGTTATATTGCAGAGGAAGTTGCTCCTAAAATTCCACGAGGTACTGTCCAGGGTGCTCCCCATATGAGACCAGAACATTACTCTATATTTGATACAGCATTTGGAAATAAGTTTGGAGAAGGAAGCATTCGATTTCAGGGGCATGTTCGTATGTTAGGTGCAACACAACCTTTCCTTTCTGGAGCAATTTCTAAGACGAATAATCTTCCAGAAAGTGCTACAGTAAAAGATATTTATGATGGCTATCTTTTAGGTCATGAACTAGGGCTTAAAGCAATTGCAGTTTTTAGAAATAATAGTAAACCTGCTTTGGTTTTGAACTTCGGTGAAAGAAATCATAGAATGCTTAAACGTGGAGAAAAAGAAGAACTCCCAAATAGAAGAGCAGCATTTGAATGGGAATTAAAAATTGGAGACACACCCTTACATATCATGACTAGTGAATATGAAGATGGTAGACCAGGACAGATTGTTTTTCTTTCTTATCGTTCAGGATCAACATTAGGGGCTAATCTTCAGACTGCAGGAGTTCTTGCTTCTAAAGCTTTGAAGAGAGGATTAGATCTTGAAGATGTTCTTGAAGCATGGGATGGACAAGAATTCAAACCGCAAGGACTGGTTACTGGACATCCATGGATTAAAAATGCGGCTTCTCCCTTGGACCTTGCTGCAAAGCTTCTTCGTCTGGAATATCTTGGACAAACAGATCTTGCTGATAATAAAGAAGGTTTGGATTTAAGTAAACTTCATGGTGCTGAAAATGGAGCATTTAGAACCTATGCACGAAAAGGAGTAGACGAGTGGAATTTTGAATCAGTTATGAGTGATCCTGAAACTGGAGGATTTGTTGAAGCTACAGGACTTCTTGCGGCAGTAAAAAAAACAACTAGAGGAAGAACACTTTCTAACTCTCGAGGATTACCATGTACAGCTTGTGGAAATCCAATGGATCAGACTGGTCCAAACTGTTATTCTTGCTCAAATCCAGGTTGTCGAAATAAAATAGGTGGCTGTGGGATGTAGGGCTTTTTAAACCCCTCTTTTTCTTTCTTTTTTCTTCTATATAAAGAAACTCTCCAAACCATTAAATTCTGCACTTTCCAGAAAAGAGGCTCATCAAAAGGGTTGAAAAAGTGACAAAACAACTGTTCAAAATAAATCACGAGAAGCCTTAAATAGTTCACTAAGAACAGCCCATTTATGGTACGAGTCCCTTACTATGAACAAGAAAAAGAATATACTTGTGGACCAGCATCTGCACGTATGGTTCTAGCTTCTGTAGGTGTAAAAAGAAAAGAACATCATGTTGCACAAGTTCTCAAAACAAAAAAACAAGGAACTCACGATAAAGCATTTCTTCGTTTAGTTAAAAAATATAAAATACAATGTGTCTATAAAAAATATGGGACATTAGCTGCATTGAAATCATTGCAAAAAGGTGGATACAAAATTATTATTAGTTATTGGTATTCTCCAGAAAAAGTAGGGCATTATGCAGTGCTTAAAAAAATAGGAAGAAAATATGTTTATTTATTAGATCCATGGCTTGGTCCTGAACATAAGTATAGTATTTCTTATTTCAAAAAAGTTTGGGGTTGGAAACATTGTGCACATCCTGATAAAAATGTGTATTGGTTTTTTGCAATAAAAAGATAGATAAATGAAGAAAGAATATTCTTTTTATGGTTGATGATGATTTGCCTAAGTATGATAATATTCCTTATAGAGTTGAGAAAACTTAGAATTTGAAGTCCAGAACAAAAACCTTTATATAGCGTCATTACTTAAAAAGCAAAGATAAAAGGGTGATAGATTGACTGTTATAACAAAGCTTACAGCGAAGGGATTTAAGTCGTTTGCAAAAAGGGTAGATATACCTCTACTTCCAGGCTATAATACCGTAATAGGCCCAAATGGTTACGGTAAAAGTAACATCATCGACGCAATCTGTTTTGTCCTCGGAAAAAGTTCTGCGAAAGGTCTGCGAGCAGAAAAATCTGCAAACCTCATTTACAATGGGGGAAAATTAGGAAAGCCTGCATCTGAAGCAGAGGTCACTATTCATTTTGATAATTCTAAAAAAAGTTTTCCTCTTGAAGACAAAGAAATTCGCATTACTCGTGTTGTAAAACAGTCAGGAAACAGCACGTACTATGTGAATGATAAAACCATGACTAGGCAACAAGTGCTTGATATTCTTGCAGCCGCACGCATTGATCCTGATGGGCATAATATTATTCTGCAAGGTGATATTGTACATTTTATGGAAATGAGGCCTGTTGAACGAAGAGAAGTTATTGAAGACATTGCTGGGATTTCTTTGTTTGAAGATAAGAAAGAAAAGGCAATGAATGAATTGAATAAAGTTCAAGAAAAGTTGACTGAAGCAGAGATTATTCTTACTGAGAGAGAGAAAACATTGAAAGATTTAAAGAAAGATCGGGATCAAGCACTGGAGTACAAAGAACTGGAACAAAATATTGAAAGAAATAAAGCTACAAGAGTGCATCTTATGCTGAAAGAAAAAGGAGATGAGCTTGAACAAGTAGAAAAAAAATATACCGAGCTTCAGAAAGAGATTAGTGAAATTCAAAAAGAAATATCTACTAGCAAACAGGAAATTCAAGAAAAACGAAGAGAAATTGAAGTAATTAATACTGAATTGAATGAGAAAGGTGACAAAAGACAAAGAGAATTAGGTAAAGAAATTGAAGATCTAAAAACAAAAATAATCAAGGGAAGTTCACGAAGAGACGTTTGTGAAAATGAATTAAAAAAGCTCAAAGAAAGAAAACAAAGCCTTGAAGAGAGCAGTAAAGAGTATGAAAAAAAAGTACAAGAAGCACTAAATAAACAAGACAAACTACTTAAAGAAAATGAAGATCTTAAGAAGAAAGAAGAACAATTGTTTCAAAAAGTAGATTCATATAAGAAAAAACATGGGATTGTGAATCAAGATGATGTTTCTAAACTTTTAGAAGAATTAGATCAAAAAATTGAAGAAAAACAAAGGGAAATATTAAAGATTGAAGAAGAAAAACAAAATGAGCTAAGAAAAAAAGATAAGATAGGATATGACATACAAGCTCTTGATGAAAGAATTGAAAAAATTCAGGCTTTAAAGAAAGAAGATCAAGAAAAGTTTTCCAAATTAAAGAGGAATAGAGATGAATTTAAAGATGTAACTCGCAAACTGTCTGAAGCATTGAATCAAAGT
>CAYHUV010000057.1:0-6936 GCA_964359695.1 Candidatus Woesearchaeota archaeon | reverse complement strand
AGAGTATATATTCTGTTATCCTTAGATCTTCTTTCTATATTCAACCAAGCCCCAATTTTCTGGCGGTAATAAGGTTCTATTTGAAATTCATGGTGGGCAAGAGCTATATATAGCACTGTCTTATCTTCAACTTCTAAAGCGAAAAGGTATTCTCTTGTAAAACACACGTGCTTTTTCAGTAGTTCCCAGTCTTCTCCTTGAGGTTTTGTCTCTGCATTGAGAATCTCTGAAGGAACCTTTATTTTTCCCAAATCATGAAGCAATGCTCCTTTTCCTGCTTTGTAAGCTTCTTCAGGAGAGAAACCAAGTCTTTCAGCAAAATCTTTTGCAAGGAGAGCAACGCGAAGAGTATGTTGATACGTTGGTAAATGATGTTTATACATCTGCAAAAGTAAAAATTTAAGTCTTGGCTCTTCTTTTACATAAGATAGAACCTTTTTCTTATCTTTTGATAAATGGTAGTGTATCATATTATTTTCTAAGTAAAGATATATCTCCATTACTTATATCTTCTTTTTCAACTTTTAGCAAGAGTGGTATATATGCTTTGAGTAACAAGAAAAATTATTATTAAAAAAGGCTCATAATTAAAGCGGCAGTAACTGGAACAAGAAGGTTATCATCAATATAATTTAGCTTTAAACTTTCTAAAGTCATAGATAATAAACTTCCAGAAAGTGCTGCAAAAACATTCACAAAAAGAAGAGCACCAAAGAAAGAGAAAGCAATCCCGACAATAGTCCCTTCAATTGATTTCAGATACTTATAAGTTCTGTTTGATAATAATTTCCCAAAGATATGTGCTAATGAATCACCTAATGTGAGAATGATAATAGATGCAAGGGCTATTTTTAAGGGGAAAAAATAAACTACAATAATTGAGCCTAAAACAAAAAAGATTGGCCCTTTACCAGGGAATGTTTTTAGATTCTCTGGACGTTCAAACTTATCAATAATCCAGGAAGCAATAGGAACAGTAAAACTTTTACATAATCTTGAGAGAATAATTCCTAAAATTAAAATTCCAATAAGATGCCAGATAGTAAATATATTAAAATAAAGCATGGTCATCAAAAAAATTCCAAAAGCCATATGAAGAAATTGTCTTCTTAATTCTAATGCAGATATCATTTATCTAACTAACTAAAATGTCTATTTAAATAGCTTGTGCAACAATTTAACCATAACTAATAGAAGAAGATTTTTGATATCCGGAAAAAGACTCTCCACCACTATACGAAGCAGTACTTGTATTACTGACAAGGTAACTTGTTGCCTTTATATCACTACCAACGACACCATATGATTTAACTTCAAATTTATTACCTTTTTTCTCAGCCTTAAATTCTGCACCACAATCACAAGAACCCCAAAGATCTGGTTGGCTTCCTGCAGAAACATAACTAACATGCCCAGGACTTCCATGTTTTACACCATAATTTACTTCAATATCTTTCTTCAAACTATCCTGTGAAATATTTCTTTCTTTTTGTGCAATACCCATTCTCTCACGTAGATGGTCTTTTTCTCCAAAGATAGGCTCTCCTGAAATATGCAGTCGTGCAGGGTTGTTTGCACTATGCAAAGCAGCATGTTTTTTCCAAGCATCTGAACTTTCAATTTCTCGAAGGCGAATTTTTTCAATTTCCTCAGAACTAAGTTCTTTTTCCAATGTTTCTTTCTGTTGAAAAATTACCATTTTCTTACAGTTCGGAAGGTAAATTTTACTTATAAGGCTTCTCATTAATAGTACAGATACAAAACTTTATTAATATTCATACTATGAACTCTCTCATGGCTGATGAAAAAAACATTACTAGCGTTCCAGGAAAAATTGTCATCATTAAAGATGGCTACAAGATTAAAGCAAAAGGAGTTTATAATCTTGAAGATCTATATGTTGAATTAAACCAATGGTTTGTACATATGGGTTATGATTGGAAAGAGCTAGAATACAAAGTTGTTGCAGGTAAAGGCGGTTCACAGCATTTAGAGATCCTCTGGCAGGGGATAAAAGAAGAAGATAAATATACAACCTTTATCATTCGTTTGAATTTAGCCGCAGATATAAGTGATACAGAAGTAACTCTTGATGGTGGAGCGAAAGTCAAAAGACAAAAAGGAGCTTTAGAGTTTCGTAGTGAAGCATATATTAAAAGGAATATCGGAGTATGGGAAGGGAAATTTATGGGAAATATACTTGCAAAACTTTATGAAATTCTCATTCGTGATCGTTTACGTAACCAAAGTGCTCAGCTATATCTTGAAGCACATAAACTCTATGATGAACTTAAAGCTTTTATGATGATCTATCGCTAAAAATGAAAAAATATATCCCATTTATTATTTTATTAGTCTTATTTGATCAGGCAACAAAATTCTTTTTACAAGGAAAGAATATATCCTTGCTTCCTTTTGTTTCTTTTCACTATGCAGAAAATACTGGTGTTGCCTTTAGTTTGTTTCAAGGTTATAACTGGCTTTTTATTCTTGTTTCTCTCATTGCACTTTCTGTAGTATTCTATTACTTCAAACAATATCCTATTCCATTGAGTTTTTTTGCTGCTGGAATTTTAGGAAATCTTATAGATAGGATTTTTTTTGGTTTTGTGAGAGATTTTATCTCTATTAGTATTTGGCCAATCTTCAATCTTGCAGATTCTTGGAACTTTATTGGTTTTGCTCTTCTTTACTATGTCTGGTGGAAAGAAGAAAACATTAATAAAGCTCACAACCCTAGGAAAAAATAATGGCTCAAAGTCCAATACAATCTCTTTTTGATACTCCTCCAAAAGAAACAGAAGAAAGTAAAAAGAAAAAGAAAGAAGAGTGGCAAAAAGAGAATAATCCATTTATTAAAAAGAAATCTGTAGATCCAAAGAATGGTGTTGGAGCTCTTCGTATATCTTTAGACAATATGAGTGATTCTATAGAAAAGCATTATTTTCATTTTCAAAAATTTTTCTCAAAGCATAAGTCAACCAGTTTTGGTGCTCCAGCAGAAGAACTCTTCAAACTAAAAGATGTATTTGATGCTTCAGTGAGCAGTAGTTTTCATGGTCAAATTGGGAGTAAGATTAGTGCAATGCAACAACAAGTATCAGGATATTTAACTCAAATTGGTCAATTAAGTAAAAGTCTCTTCCCAATGGTGCGAGAAATTCGTTTAATGGATGAGCGTATGGCCATGTATAAAAAAAGTTTTTCTGAGAAAGCAGAAAATTCTGAAGCAAGACAAAATGAAATTGCATTAAAATCAACATGGATAGAAGTTGTTGAGCAAGGAATGCAAAATCCTAATTCTGTTTATAGTATGGCTACAAAGCTTGGTTTTGTAACTTTACCTGATCTTTTCTTTGGTGTAAATCCTCATGGAAAAACTCCTGAAGAACAACAAAAAAATCTCACCAAAGCATTAGATGCTCTTGAGAAAGAACAGGAATTTAATAGAAAAGTACGTGATGTTCTAACAAAAAAGCTCGTGCAGTATTATACTTGGAAGGAAAAAACCTATTATGAGATGAAACACACTTACCAGTTTAGAATTAAAAATCTCAAACAACACTACAATGTTATTCTTCTTTATGTTTCTTGGTTAAAACCTTATATGACTTCATTGAAAGCTTTACAAATGAAAGGGGATATAAATGCTCCAGAGTTGATAAGTGCATTTGAGACAAGTAAATTAGAATTAGAACTCCTTGCAGTAATAAAAAAAGGAAAGAAATATCACTCTTGTGTTCTTGTGCGTTTGATTATAGTAACAAGACCTGAGTTATCATATACTCCTGGTGGCGGAAAGCAAGTCTTGCACTCAGGACAAATAGATATCAACATTGAACCATATGTCGCAACTCAAGAAGATATAGACTACTACAAAAATTATACCGACAAAGAACATTTCAAATATTATTCTGGAACAGATGTAGATATGGTTGGTGATATTGATTCTATGCTTAAAAGTTTAGGTACTGACGTAGAAGAATATCTTCGTGAAGCAGAGACTGGTGAAAGAAAAGAAAAGAAAGAAGAGAAAACGGAGAAAGAACCAGGTATATTTGATCCATTTAAGGGTTTAATTGATTCATTTAAGATGTTTATTCCAGAGAGTGGGGAGCATGGTATGAGTAAGAAAGAAGAAATGGTAGAAGCAAAAGAAAAAAAAGAAATGGCTGGAAATGCTTCATCTACTGCTTGGCTTGTTTATGATGTTTTCAAAAAATCAAATGGAATGATGACTTTATAGAGAAAGTTATTTAAAGTTCTTGTCATATAAAAACAGAATGGTAGATTTTGGTCAAACTGATTATTTTCATGCGATGGATGCTCCAAAAAATCAACTAGGAAATGTGCGTGTCAAAGATTTTGGAGTTAGTTCAAAAATTGGTGATGTTCTTCAAAGTGTAAATGCAGATATTCGGACTGGAGCAAAACATATTGAGATGGTCTTCATGGGTACAGGAAAAGGTTCTCTAGGTCAAATGAATACTAATCCAGAAATGTTTGATAAAGTTAAAAGAGAAGAAATAAGACAGCTCGCAAAAATTAATGATGTTACTTTAAGTACGCACGCAGCAATCCAAATGTCAGGTGCTGCAGGCTTTGGTGAACAAGGTTTTAATGAACGTGCACGACAAAGTACTTTGCATGAAATAAAAAGAACAATCGAGTTTGCTGCAGATACTGCTGGTGGTGGTGCAGTTGTAGTTCACACTAATGAGTTTCCTAGGGAAATAAAAGATAAAAGATTCACTATAGGCATGAGAAAAGAGTTAAAAAATGGTGAAGAACAACAAGAAAAAGAATTAATTTATTTAGCAGACAGGGAAACAGGAAAAGTATTCACACAGCCTACACAAAAATTACAATTACCTAAATGGAAAAAAGTTAATGGTACTTATGTAGATATTGATGATAAGCCTATTATAGATCTAAGAGATTATGCAAAGCGTGTTCCAGAGTACAAAAATAAAGAACAAGGAGTTATTGATTGGCAGGATGTGACCTTCAACCAATTCAAAAGAGAAGTAGAAGAATGGAATGCAAAAAATCCTGATAATAAACGAAGCCCGGATAAAGAGTTTGTTTTTCTCCAGCATTTTCAACAACTTCAAGCTGAACAGCCGCGGGCATTAGAATATCTTGATGCAGCACAAAAAAGCGAAAAGAGATATTTAGAATTACAAAAAAAAGTAAAAGTTTGGGAGGAATTGGAACAAAAAACACCTTCTGATAAAAAAGAATATTTGCATAATGCTTTTGAGAGTGAATTCCAGAAAATGGGCATAGATACTTCTGAATTAAAAACAAAAAAGCCCCATGAAATTCTTCAGCAAGTAACAGAGAGATTAAAGAATGAAACTATGCGTTATAGGGAAGGGCACATTGGTTTTCAGAAAAATCTTGAAAGTTTAAATAAGCAATTTGAGAATATAGATGATATTGAAACAGTGGGGATTCAAAAGTCTGCAGATACATTTGCGCAGGCCGCATTATATGCCTATAAAATAGAGAAACAAAAAAATCTAAAGAAAGCTATTTTTGTCGCTCCAGAAAATATGTTTGGAGAATGGGGTTATGGTGGACATCCAGAGGAATTAAGAAATCTCGTCTTAAAATCCAGAGAAAGAATGATTGAACTGTTGAAAAAAGAACAAGGAATAAATGAAAAAGATGCAAAAAAAATAGCTGCTGATCATATTAAAGCTACTTTTGATACAGGTCATGCAAATACCTGGGCAAGATATTTTAATGAAGATCCAAAACTTTCTCCTGAAGAGAATAAAGAGGTATTTGATAAATGGATGGTTGGAGAAGTAAAAAAATTAGTAGATGATGGTATTCTTGGAAATGTCCATCTTTCAGATAATTTTGGTTACACAGATGAACATTTGAATGTAGGTGGAGGAAATGCTCCATTACGAGATCTAGTAAAACTATTTAAAGATCCTAAATATGAAGGAAAGATTGTTGTAGAATGGGGTTCACAAGGCCCTGATGAACAGCAAGAAGCAGGAGCAATGTTAGCTGCATGGGCAAATCTTGCAGGCTCTCCAATTTATCGAGTGGAAGGTGTCTCTCCACGTTGGAGCGACATTGAGCATGGTGGCTATTTTGGTTCATCAAGTTCTCCATTCCATGTTAGTGGAGCCTATGGTGCTAGTTTAAGCAAGGATTGGCGTTTATGGAGTTATTCAGAAGCTCCTATTGAGTAAAAAAGAGGTGAAAGAATGAAATTTCAAATTAATTATAGAGAAGGGCGGGATGTACAAAAAAATTATCCTAACGAAGAGTTTGAGATAGCGAAACAATTTGCATCACGAGTATATGGAGAGTTTGGTGAGTTTACAAAAGCAATTATTCTTTTTGGTTCAGCAACAAAACAGAAAGAAAAGCCAAATGATATTGATATTTTGGTTGTTCTGGATGATGTTAGAATTCAATTTAGTGAGGAGATTGTCCAAACATATAGAATTATCCTGCAAAAAATTATTGCTGATACTGATGCAAAACGATTGCATGTTCAATCTATGAAATTTTCTTCTTTCTGGGAATATGTACGTGCAGGTGATCCTGTTGCAACTAATATATTGCGTTATGGAATTGCTTTGGTTGATACTGGTTTTTTTGATCCCTTACAAATGCTCTTAGACCAAGGAAGAATCCGCCCTACAGCAGAATCTATTTCCACTTATTTTGCAATGGCTCCTGCAAGTCTAGAAAAAGCTGATGGTCATATGCTTGCTGCAAGTGTTGATTTATATTTGGCTGTGATTAATTCTGCACATGCAGCGTTGATGCATCATGGAGAAGTGCCTCCAAGTCCAGAACATGTTGTAGAAATTATGAAGAAAACTCTTCTTAAAGAAAATAAAGTATCTAAAGAGTCTCTAAAAACTATGGAAGAGATGTATAAACTTTTCAAAGATGTAACAA
>CAYHUV010000056.1:0-7234 GCA_964359695.1 Candidatus Woesearchaeota archaeon | reverse complement strand
CAGGATTAATATAACTATACAAGAGATGCCTCTCTTTATATTTTCTAAAACTAGGAATAAGAACAAGATCTGCTTGTGAATACATATGCTCAAAATATTTTGCTTCTATCTGCATTTTATAATTTACTGTATGAGTCTTAGCATATTCCTTATATAACACTGGATCAAAACCAAATACCACAATACATTTCTTTCCAAGCACACGTGAAAGAGAAATTCCCACAGGCTCAAAATCACTCACAATAATATCAGGAATAAAATTAAATGCTTGTAAACGAACTTTTAAAGTCCCTATAAACCAAAATGCTGGCAAAAGAATATTTCTCAACCCAAAACTCCATACATCTACTTTCATAGAGCTTCCAGGAAGTTTATATCCTCTAATTCTTATAGTTGGGAATTTTCTCTTAAAATATTCATAAGAATTGTCATATCCAGCAATCATAATACGAGCTTTAGGAAATTTTTTTTTCAAAGCAAGAATATGAGAATGTTCTCTAGTTGCATCACCATACCCTATCCCAGTCACAACGAATAAAATTTTCATCTAATCTTGTAAAACCTCTCTGCATATTTACAATTATTTTTCCTTCCATAATAAAACGATCGAAACAATGCAGGCAAATATAAACTAAACATATAGACCCATTGACTTTTAAACATTTTGATATAATTCATTTTAACATCAATATATGCACTTATATCAACATACAAACGAGGATGTGTTTCTCTCACAACATTCCATACTTCAAAGGCATACACAGGGTAATGCCTCTTCATCGATTTAACAACTTGAAGTACAATAGCATTTACAGCTTGATGATCTGGGTGTGGATCTAAAGCAGAAGGCACATAAATTTTTTCTGGTCTAATAAGCATAATCATTTCCCTGAGTCGTCTTGTCACAAATGGTTTTTGCACATCACTTTTCAACTTAGTATCTCTTAAACCTAAATTTTTACTAGAACAAATTCCAATATAAGCACTAGCTTTATCTGTTTCTTGAAATCGTGCTTTCTTCACCACTGCTTCTTGAAGATGAGGAATACTTTTTTCCCCATGTGTAAAAACTACTTTTACAACTTTTTTTCCTTCTGCAACATATTTTGCAATAGTTCCACCCATGCCAATGGCCTCATCATCAGAACTACGAATGAGCACAGAAAATTAAAATAGTACTCATATTAGATCACGCCCCTCACTACCCCAACAAAAGAAATATTTCTACAAATGTAGATATGGGTTCTCAATAAATATAAAATGTTCATAACATAATACAAAGAAGGTAAATATATAAACTTTTTCTAATCTATTGGAAAATCTAAAGCTTGTTGCAAAGGTCTGGAACTTCCGATAAAGATTTATAGACAAAAAAAGTGAAGAGAGATAAATTTCTAAGCATTATGCACAGAAACCTTTAAATGTTCTTTTACTATTAAAAAAAGAAATGAAAAGAGGATTTGTCCTAGCAGTGATTCTATTAATTACTTTACCCTTAGTCCATGCAGCACCTGCATTTCCAAATGCTATCCCCTCTGAAGACGGTTCATGGGTTCCTGTAGTAGTAAATAGAGAAGGAGAACCAATTAGAGCATTCTTTGAAGAAGACCAAGAAAAATTTGACAATCCCGATCCAGATGTTGGGAAAAAAGTATTCACGCAAACAGGAGACCACGACTACTCTGAAGTCTATGAACTCGAAACAGACTGCCCTATTGTCTTCCAAAAAACAGAAGGAAGACTAAAGCCTTTTGTAGCAAGCCTCAGCACTGATGGCTATTTTCAAGCAAACACAAATATCCCTTTCAAACCAAATCTCAAAAAAGAAGAATTTGAACAACAAGGAGCAATCTGTGGAAAAGAAAATATCCAGCAAATTCGTCCACAAAGACCTCAAGGGCAAGTGCGTCAAATACAAAACATGTATAACCAAGAGAGACAAATTGCAAATACAGAATATGGTTCCGGAGTCAAACAACAACCAGATGGAAGCCAAAGTTACTATAACCCTAGCCTCCAACAACAACAGCAGCAAGGAGAACTCTCTCCACCTCAAAAAAATGGACCTAAACCAATTATAATTTTTACTGGACAAGTTGTATATGATATAAATTATGAAACAAAAGAACTTCCAATGTTAGTAATTCCAGTACAATTTACTGATGTAAAAGCATCTGTCTCCACAAGTGAAATAGAAGATATGTTTTTTGGAAAAGAAAGTTTAACAAGTTATTTTGAAGAGCAATCTTATGGAGCATTACAATTATCCGGAACTGTCCTTCCTAAATGGTATACCTTAAGTGAGACGATGGGCTATTATGGAGATGATAACGAAGCAAATGTAGAAGAGATGATTATTGAAGCAATAAAAGCTGCAGATGCAGACATTGACTTCTCTCAATATGATGCAAATGAAGATGGTATTGTTGATGGTCTCTTTGTAGTACACGCAGGAGACCCTGATGAAAATGGCGGAGGAAATAACGAAGAAATTTGGTCACACTACTTCAGTATTTCTCCAGTAACAGTAGATGGAGTTAGAATTATTGATTATGAAACAGTTAGTGAGACAAGCCCTGTTGGGATTGTTGCTCATGAATTTGGCCACTACTTAGGTCTTCCAGATTTGTATGATACAACTCCCGATGATGGCACATCAAAAGGTACTGCAGAATGGAGCATCATGGGCTATGGTGGCTACATGGATGATCCAGGAAGTTTTGATCCCTGGTCAAAAACTTATCTGTCTTGGTTAAATGAGAATTCCTACAAAGAAATTGAAAGCAATGATTATTTCTCCATTGTCGAGGACAGTTCAACAACAGGAATTCGTTATTATGCTGTACCAATATCTAGCACTGAACTTTTCTTCATAGAAAACAGACACAAAGCTGAAATTATGAACGGTGATGAAGCAGGTGGTATTCTCATCTGGCACATTGATGAAAGTATTATTGATGAAACAGGCTCTTGGAATGGTTGCTCAGGAACAAAATGGGATTGTAATACAGTTAATGGTGAAGCAGAACATAAACTAGTAGATGTCGAAGAAGCAGATGGAACAGATAATATTGACGATGGTGATCTCGGAGAAGCAGAAGACCTTTGGTTTAGCTCTTGTTCTACTTTTGGTGGTTGTCAACAGAATGAATTTTCTTCAAGTTCAACACCATTAAGTAAAAGTTACGATGGAACACAAAGTATCTACATTGGCGTCTATTCAGATATAGGAACTGAAATGGAACTAGGTGTAACTATTGATGGAACAACATTAGCCGCACCTACAGAAAAAGAAACTATTTCTACAACTACAGAAGAAGAAACAAGCACAGATATTATAAACAGTGCAAATACAGAATCAACAGCGGCTCCTGAAGAAAAAAGCAGTTCTACAATGTTTATCATAATAGGCATTTCTCTAGTTCTTATTGGTGGCGGAATATTCCTCGCATTTAGATTGCTAAATAAAAAAAACTCTGCAACAGCTTAATTAAAAATAATAAGTAAAATATATAAGATAAATATTCCAAAGAGAAAAAAGACTAACTGTAATATTGCTTTCTGCGTCTCTGATCGAGCCCTATGAATTTCTGGAATGAGATCAGAACAAGCAATATAAATAAATCCTCCAGCAGCAAAAGGGACTAAGAAAAGACTTATTCCTTCTACATATCTAGCCAGAAAAAAAGCGAGAAGAACTCCAACTAAAGAGCTTAAAGAACTTAAAAAATTAAAAAAAAGAGCTTTTTCTTTTGCAAAACCACCCTGAATAAGCACCGCAAAGTCACCCATTTCTTGAGGGATTTCATGAAAAATAACAGCAATTGTTGTTGCAATACCTAAAGGAATACTCACTAAATAACTTGCCCCAATAATGAGACCATCTATAAGATTATGTACAGCATCACCAAAAAGATTCATATATGCAAAAGCATGCACATGTTCTTTTGATGCAGGAATATGACAATGTCTCCAGTGAATAAATGTTTCTATAACAAACGAAAAAACTATTCCTAAAAGTACATACAAAGAAACTTCTATGCTAAATCCTAATGACTCAACAGTTTCTGGAAGCAAATGAAAAAAAGCATCTCCCAATAATGCTCCAGCAGAGAAACTAACTAAGTAAAGTAAAACTTTTTTCAATGTCTTTTCATTAAGTGCAAGAGCAAATGCCCCAAGAAGAGAAACAAGACTTACAATAAACACACTTAGCAATGCATACAAATAAGCAATATCCATAACAAAAAGAAAAGTAAATAGCTTTAAATAACTTCTCTTAGAAATTTATCTAAAGAAAAAGAGATTATCCTTTCACCACACCCATAGGCTTGAGCTGACACACAATTTTCCCAATACCAGCAGCATCACTCACTGCAACCACTTCATCAACATTTTTATATGCACCTGGAGCTTCTTCACTAATTCCAGTCCATGATCCTGCCTTAATGTAAATGTCTTTTTTTTCTAAACTTTTTTTTACTTCTTCACCACTCCAAGTTCTAATTGCAGTATGCCGTGACATGAGTCGACCTGCACCATGTGCTGTACTCGAGAATGTGAGTTCCTCTGCTTTTTTCGTACCTACGAGAACATAGGAAGAAGTACCCATACTTCCAGGGATAAAAATAGGCTGGCCAACATCACGATACACTTCTGGAAGTTCTTTTCTTCCTGGGCCAAAAGCTCTCGTCGCACCTTTTCGATGGACACAAAGCTTTCTTTTTTTTCCATCAATCACATATTCTTCAACTTTAGCCATATTATGGGTCACATCATACACCATATCTAACTTGACATCAGCACCAAAAATTTTCACAAAAGTTTGCCTTATCCACTCCAGAATCATCTGCCTATTACAAAAAGCAAAATTAGCTGCCGCAGCCATCGCACCCAGATATTTTTTTCCTAGATCTGAAGAAATTGGAGCATTCACTAACTCTCTATCTGGCAAATGTTTCCATCCATAGGTATCTTCCATTTCTCGAATATAATCAGAAGCAACTTGATGTCCTAAACCACGAGAGCCACAATGCAACATTACTACTACTTGCTCTTCTTTTTCTATACCTAACGTTTTAGCTACTTCTTTGTTCTGAATTTCTGCAACATACTGGATTTCTAAAAAATGATTTCCAGAACCTAAAGAACCTAATTGAGAAAAGCCTCTCTGCAAAGCTTTTTCACTCACTGCAGAAGGATCCGCATAAGACATCCTACCGCCATCCTCAGTTCTTTCAAGATCTTCTTTTTTTCCAAAGCCTTTGTTCACTGCCCATTCAGCTCCTTCCTTGAGAATCATTTTTAAATCTTCCTTTGTTATTTTAAGAACAGTTCCTTTCCCAACACCAGAAGGAATTACTCGAAAAAGTTCATCAATAAGTTCTTTTTTCTTTGCTTCAATATCTTCTCTTTTCAAATTTGTTACTACTAGACGCACTCCACAATTTATGTCGTAGCCAACCTGTCCAGGACTAACAACTCCTTCTTCAAAATCATACGCAGAAACTCCACCAATGCAGGCGCCATACCCCTGATGAGCATCTGGACAAACAATAACATTTTTTACAACACCTGGAACCATTGCCATATTTTGCGCTTGTTGTAGAGTAGAATCTTGCTTCATTTTTTCAAGAAGGGGTTCTGACGCAAAGATAAAAATTGGAACAAACATCTTCCCTTCTTTCTCTATTTTCCAAATAACATCATTTATTTTTGTAATTTCGACCATTTTTCTTTCTTCTTAAAACTTCCATATACCTTTTAAACTTTTCTTTTTACAAAAGAATAGAGATCATACATCAAGAATAACTTGAATAACCCAAAGTTTTTTTTCTTTTTTTATTTTCATTTCATGATATGTTACAGCTTTAACTAATGTATGTGCCTCATATTTTTTAACATTATCACCATAAATCTCAGCTTCCAAAAAAAGAGAATCATCTTTCTGAGCAAGAGTAACCACAACAGTGCTTAAAAAAAAATTTTCTGTATCAAGTAAAAACAAAAGCTCTTCTAAAAAAGAATAGAGCAAAGCTTGATAATCATGAGCCTGAAGAGAAATCTCCTTTCTTAGAACTTTCTTTATCTTTTTTGTACTCATTACTTGAAATGTAGCCAACGCAGCATTTTGAAAAGCCTCTTCCAAAGTTTTTCCATATGCTAAGAATTTCACATCAGCTGTATGAGGAAGAAATTCATAGGTTTTCATAGAACCAACCATCTAGATCTCCACCACCACTTGTATCACACACATTTTTGGACTTTCTTTTATAAACATATCGTTATAGGTTATAGCCTTCACCTGAGTCTTAATATCATAGCCTTCCGCATTATCTCCTTCAATTTCTACTTGAAGAAAATACATCTTTTCTTTTTGTGTAATACTTATTTTTTTTACATTCCCAACCAAAAATCCTTCAACATCAACCCAATACAATAGCTTTTCTAAGAAATCGTAAAGAAGTGTTTCTTTTTTTTCTCCTCGTAAAGAAAATTTCTTTGTTTTTTCTAAAGCAACTCTATCATTACTTATAATCGCAAATAATGCAAGTGCACAATTCCCAAAAGCTTCTGCAACAGTTTTTCCATATGCCAAAAATTTTTCATCTGCAGTATGTTCAAGGAATTCAAATCTTTTCATAAAGAAAAGAAAAAGAAAGAGCTTTTAAAAGTCTATCGAAAGTATTAACAAACTGCTCCTTTGGGACAATTTTCTCCAGTGACACTATCTTCATCATCGCCAGTATCTTCACTATCTTCATCATCGCCAGTATCTTCACTATCTTCATCATCACTAGGATCAGTATCCAAATTTTTCATTTTATTTGTTTGGCCTGCATATCCCTGCTTTCTCGCTGTATCTTCTTGGCTCGTCTTAGAATTTATATCATCTTTATTAGGATCAGTAGGAGCACCAAATCCCACACCAGTAGAATCATTTCCTTCATCTCCACTTGTTTGCTGTGCACACCCTGTCAATGCTATCAAAAGCAACCCTAGACCTAAAATCAATATTCCTTTCTTCATAAAATCATCCTCCTTTGAATAATTTTACCAAAAAGAAAACATTTTCACTTAAAAAAAAACGCTCCTGCAATATATATTTTAAAGAATCTATCTCTTCCTAAAAAGAAAATACAACAAACCTAGAACAAGAAGAATAAGAATCCCAACACTTAGAAAAGGAACAAAACTACTTGCCAATAAGCTTTCTTGTAAAGTATAGCTCTTC
>CAYHUV010000055.1:0-7264 GCA_964359695.1 Candidatus Woesearchaeota archaeon | reverse complement strand
CAACGCTTCCAAGTACGGATGTTCCTAGTCGAAGTTTTTATCCTCTTTCTGGAACACAAGTTCCTTATAGTGCAACAAGTCAAGCTCTTTCTATTTATACAGATGTTCCTGCAGAATGCAAGTATTCTTCTTCTGAAACAGATTCGTATGACACTATGACTGGTACAGGAGCTTGTGTAGAGACAGATGGTCTTGGTTATGTTACAGAGTGTGAGTTTAGTATTCCTCTTCAGGATGGCACGACAACAATGTATTTTCTCTGTCAGAATACCAATGAAGGTGGGCAAACACAAACTGAAGCTGATCAATGGTATGTTTCAAAAACAGAAGCTTTAGAAATTACACAAACAGCGCCTTCTGGAACTTTGTATACCAATGAAATTGTGTTGCAAGTTAATACTGCAAATGGTATTGATAAAGGAACTGCTATGTGTAGCTATGCAGAAGGTAGTGATAATTTACAAGAAATGTATTTGAGCTCTGGAACTTATCATGAACAAAGTTTATCTTTAGAAAAAGGAAGTTATGATTTTCATATTTCTTGTACAGATAGTATTGGGAATGTTGCAGAAACACAAATTTCTTTTACTATTGACAAAGATGTAAGTGCGTCTGAGATTGAAAGTGTGTATTATCTTGGAAGTAATTTGTATGTGATTACGAATGAAGCTTCTAATTGTCAATGGGATAATGAAATTTTTTCATATGGTGGTGGGACGGATCTTTCTGGAACTGCTTCTACTGATCATAGTTTTAGCATTTCTAATTTGTCCGAACAATATGTGATTGTGTGTGTTGATGGTTATGGAAATGAAATGGCCCCTTTTACAGTTGATTTTAGGTATTTCTTGTAAGATTCCTTTATTTCCGTAAATCTTTCGGATTTCTTGTGCAAGTTTTTATGAAGAATTTTGTGGTATGAAATTCGAATAGAACAAAGAAAAATATTTTTGAAAATCATTCTCTTAGCGAAGCTACGAAATAATGAAATTCAATTTGAGAAGGATATAGAAAGAGTTTTGGAACAAGAGCAAGCACCTTTAGAAATGAGTTGTAGTACAAAATGATAGGATAGCTGAACAGTAAAATGTAGGTTTACAAGCTCTGTATTTTTTTGGCTTCTTCAGATATACTCTTTATGATAACATTTTTCTAAATCTATTGTATCTCTCCTTGAATTTTTATTCCAGAAAGATTGAATCATAAACGATTTTTGGGAATTCCATGAACTTTTGAAATTATTTGAAATATAAGAAAGTAGGATATTGTAAGTGTGAGTTAAGTATTTAAACTTCTTTCCATAAATTAAAGAGTATGAGAGGTGTTGGTATTACTGTTCAAGCTGTTGTTATGATCTTTCTAGTAGTCAGTATTAGTTTTGTTTCGCAAGCATCTTTTGTTAGAGCTGAAGGTTCTGGTAATGTTTGTTGTGAAGAAACTACTTCAGGAGATAGTTGTGTGTATACTTCAGAAGATAATTGTGCTGAAGATTCTATTCAAGCATCTACGTCTTGTGAGCAAACTGAATTTTGTAAAACTGGTTGTTGTATTTCTGATGTAGGACAATGCTCCAAAGGTGTTGCGCAAGCGACTTGTGATAGTATTGATGGTTATACTTGGCAAGAAGGAAGTGATTGTTCTACTGTTGATAGTTGTCAAAAAAATTGTTGTGTGATTGCAGAAAGTCAGTGTTCGTATACGACTGAATCCTATTGTAACATTCTTATTGAGAATTTAGAAGATATTACTCTTGATTGGAGAGATGTGGATTCTGAATCGAGTTGTACAGATATTTGCAAGGCTTCTACGAAAGGATGTTGTGTGAGTGATGATAGCTGTGTGTATGGAACACAGGCAGAGTGTGAAAGTCCTAATATTGATATCAGTTCTGGATATGGATTTTATGAAGAGGCATATTGTTCTGATATTGGAAGTTGTGGCTGTACAGCTGAAGATTCTTTTGCCTGTGTGAATGAAGATGTCTATTCTTTTGATCGTTGTGGGAATCAAGAGGGTATGGCTGAAGATTGTGATTATACTGCAGGGAAATGGTGTGGGACAAATGCGGATGGAGAAGTAACATGTATGAGTACATATTGTGATGATACTTTTGATGGAATCTATTATACAAATAAAGATGATCCTGGAATTGTTGGAGAAGGAAATCTACGAAATAGGCATGATGAAGGAAAAATGGGGGGCAAAAGGGACAATGGAGAATCGTGGTGTTTGTATGAAAGTCCTGCAGGTGCATTTAAAGATTTTCCTGGATCACAACATTATCGAGCATATTGTTATTTTGGTGAAGAAATTATAGAACCTTGTGCAGATTATCGAGAAGAAGTGTGTTTGCAGGTGCCGTATGGAAGTTATAAAGGATTAGATGATAATGGAATAAGCTATAGTGATTTATCTTATGAGGAAGACTATACTGGTCCGACAGGAAGTGCATGTGTAGATAATACAGATAATGAAGTGTTTTCTCCAGAAGTCACTACAGTGAGTGTAGGAAATAATTGGGATGATGATTCACTTGTGGAGACTTGTGCAGCAGCAAATATTGATTGTCAACAGTCCTATGCAAAGGATTCTTGGACAGATCCGAATTTTCAAGTAGGTCAAGGAGTAATGTGTACGTCTCCACAATGGGCAAAAACTATGAATGAATATTGTAGGGCTCAAGGAGATTGTGGTGCTGCAATGAATCTTGTAGAAGAGTTCAGTAATAGTGGTTTTTCTATGAGTAAAAGTCAGGAATTTTTAGCTGCATTTGATCAAAATAATGAATCTTATAGGGTGTATGTAGGGTATGATAGTTGTGTAGATCATTTTGTTGGAAATCCTGGAGATACTGGAATAGCTGGTCTTGGTTATACTTCTTATTTTTTGGATCTTGAAAAAACTGAATTTCAAGATCAGATTGATACTGTTAATAGATTAGAACAAGAGGCGATTTTTTGTTTGTATGATTGTGCTACTGATAAGGATGGTTCAGATCAAACATTGGGAGAATGCAATTTTATTAGTACTATTGATCCAGATTTAGAAAATGGAACTTCTTCTCTTCTTTATTCGTATTTTGGCGGAGAAAGAGGAATGGAAAAATATCAAATGCTTTCTGCAGGTGAAGACGGAAAAATTATTCTTGAGAAGGATGTTCCTTCTTGGTCATTTGAAGAGGATTTAGGGAAAGAGAGTTATGGAGTGTATGGGGGATTAGTTGCTTTATCAAGTATGTTTTATGAAAATGTTGAATTAGGTGATGTTCGAAGTTATGGTTGGGTTATTGGTTTAGGAATAGCAAATGTCCTTGGTGCAGTAGCTGGTGCAAGCCTTTTTGCCATTGCTGTTAGCGGTGTTAAAACTGGTACAGATGTAGTTACTTTTTCAGCTGCAGCAAATAGTTTATTAAGTAATCCATTTGGTGTTCTTGGTATAGCAAACTCTGGTTCTGGATTTGCTGCTATTGGAAATATCATTACTATTGCAATTACTATAGTTAGTGCAGGTGTTATTGCTGGGATAGAAAATCCTCTTGAACGTCAAAAGGCAACAGAGACCTTTGCGATAACATCAGGTGTTTCTTCTGGTCTTTCTCTTCTCACTCTTATTGTTTTAGTTGCTGGAACTGGTGGTCCTTTAGGCATTGCTCTTGCTGCTTTTGCACTTGCTGTAACTGCGATTGCAGCTTTATTCTCTCTCGGAGGTGAAGTGCGAGACGTCACGATAAGCTCGCATTGTGAAGCATGGCAGCCTCCGCTAGGAAGTGACTACTGTGAGCTGTGTGATATTCCTGTCTCTGAAGGAGGATTAGCAATTGATGATGGAGATCAAGATAATCCTCAGATCCTTACTGGCTGGGATTGTACGCAATACAAATGTCAATCTTTAGGACAAAGCTGTGAGTATATTTCTGAGAATGCAGGAACGACTAGACCAAAATGTATTGCTGTGGATGTGGATGATGTGAATCGACCCATCATAGAAGCATACATGCTGGATGTGTCTGAGGATATGAATGATCAAGGTGTTGCTGATAGTGATGGTTATGTAGATGAGAATGCAGGAGGTTCTGAGTTCTCTTCCAATGATGGAACGACTGAAGCAGGATATATTAAAATAGAAAGCGAAGTTTGGCCATACCAATATTTCACTTTTGGAATAGAAACAGATGAGCCTTCGCAGTGTAAGATCAGTCAAACGCTTCCTGAAAGTTTTGATGATCTCGATCAGTTTTTTCCTGATTCTTATTATGATTATCAACATAACCAAAGTTGGATTCTCGTTCCTGGTACTCTTTATAATTTTTACATAGTCTGTCAGGATCATAATGGCAATGGAGCATCTCCTCCTGTGCCTTTTGTCGTACAAGTACAAACAGATGAAGGTGCAGATATTACTCCACCACAAATTGAAGCAACGAGTATTCGAAATGGAGGTTACGTGCCGGCGGGAGTGAATGAAACTGCATTGAGTATTTACTTGGATGGTCCTGTCGAAGGATGTCGCTGGTCGACTATAGATCAAGAATACAGTTTGATGGAATGGCCTTTCATTTGTCCAGGAGTGCCTAATAGTGCAAGTGCATATTTTGAAGATGATTGCAGCACAGTACTTAATGTAACACAAGAAACAAACTATTATTATTTTGCTTGCATTGATCAAGATGGGAATTATAATACCGAAAATTATCCTTTCACGCTTGTTGCAACTGCACCACTGAATATTGATTATGTGTCTCCAAGCGGAACACTGTATACAGATATAGCAACCCTGCAAGTGCAAACATCCAGTGGAGCAGAAAGCGGGAAGGCTATTTGTGAATATGAGGGCATTGCATTCTTTGAGACAAACTCGAGCATCCATAAGCAAAATCTGGAAGATCTGCCTACAGGGTTTTATGACTATGATATTCTTTGCCAGGATGTTGCTGGAAATCAAAATAGCACAAACATTAATTTTACTATTGATATTGATCTTACTATGCCAGAATTAGTTTCCATCTACAAACAAGAAAATAGCGTGTATTTTACTTTAGATGAAGTTGCTTCTTGTGAATATTATTTTGAAGACTTTAGCTATGGATCTGGAACAGATATTTCTTCCTTAAGCAGTTCAGGATCTTTTGCCATTACGGAAGTGAAAGAATATTATCTTGCATGTGAAGATATTTTTGGGAATCAAGGAAGTTGGATTGTGCAAGTGTGATTGGGATAGCTTCTGACCTAAATTGAGTTTACAAATTTGGAGAGTAGAGTATCGCTTATGGGAAAAAGAGTTTAAGGCTATGGAGAATGTTGTGTTTATTCCTAAAACTTAAGGTTGGGATCAAGGTGTAGAAAAATACTTTCTTTCTTTTTTAGGGTTTTACTTTTGTTCTTTCTTTCTTTCTTTCTTTTAGGAGTTTTTCCATTCTTTGGAGGATTTCTGTTGCAGTTCTAAGCTTTTTTTCTGCTTCTTCTTTTGTGAACACTTGTTTCTACAGAAAGCTTTATAAATTTTGATACTAGATGTAGCTCTTATGGAAAAAAGAGGGCAGGCAACTTTATTTATCATATTAGGTATTGTTTTGGTTGTTCTCGTTGTTTTGTATTTTGTTGCTGTGCAGCAGGATATTATTCCTCCTTTGCTTGCTGGAGGAGATGCAAGTGCACAAATGTCTGCTGTTGACCAGCATATCGGAGAATGTATGGTAGATATTGGAAATGAGTATGTAACAATTCTCGGTGCACAAGGTGGGTATTTAGCTCCTGCAACAGATACTTATCGATTGTATAATGATACACAAATAAGTTATTTATGTTGGAATCAAGTTGATGTTGTAACTTGTACAAATAGACTTCTTACTGAAGCACATATGGAAAAGGAATTGACTGATGTGATTGAAGAAGCCCTTGGCACTTGTATTAATGTGTATGATGTGAGTGATGAAGTAGAAGCTGCAGATGAATGGGATTTGACTGTTGAAATACAAAGAGATTCTGTTGATATGATATTGTATTATCCGGTGAGTATTGATGATGGCGATAATGTTATTTCTGAAGAAGAGTTTTCTGAATCGTTAGATGTTCCTTTAGGAGAGTTATTTGCGGTTTCACAGGATATTGTAAATGATCATGCGGTTGCAGGGGATTTTGAACAGTTGATTTATATGCTTTCCAAGTTAAGCAAGTATACTATCTATAAGTATAAACCTTATCCAGATGTTTTGTATCAAATTAAAATGCGAGAAGATTCGTATGTGTTTCAGTTTGCTATACAAGGTGAAAGTAATGTTTAATCACCAAAGGATATTGCTAAAATCACTAAACCTGCTATGAGAAGTATTGATCCAACAATAGCATGTGTATACAAGTTTTGAAAGTATGCTGGAATAGTAATCGTTACTCCTAATAATGAGCCTATAACTCCAGCAACAGCTAGAATGTATTTTGTTCGTCTTTTCATTGTTTTACCTTCCTTGTTGTTTTACACAGTTTCTTTTCATAAAGTTTTCTGTAAAAAAACCGGAAGATTTGCGGAAATGCGAGAGAAAAAGATATAAAGAAGAAAAAGATTGTATTTGCTATGAAAACAGTGACTGTAGAAAAGCAGAAAAAACTCTCTGATAGTGAACAGACTATTGCCGAGATTCGAGCTTTACGCTGGGAACTTTCAAAGAAGGTTACAAGTTATGAGGATCTCAAAAAAATAGAAGAAAAAATCTTAACAAGGCTTTTGGTATTAGAAGCTCAAGCTAAAAAATAGTTTTTCTAGTATAGAAGATTTTCTGGTTTTAGAGTTGAAGTATATTTTTTTCCTCTTTCTAAAAGTTCTTTATCTCTTGTTATTAAAGTATAGCCTCTTGTTTTTGCTATAGCAAGATGAATACAATCATAGAAAGAAAGATTATAGCTCTCTTGTGATTCTATTTCTCTTGCTAGGACTTGCTCTTCTGGACTGATGCGCAGGATCTCTGCAGATCCCTTTAGGATAAGCACATGACTCTTTTGGAGAATTTTGCTTTCTACTTCTTGGATGACAAAAGGAGTGGTAATTATATTTCCTTTATATTGTTTGAGGAAAAATTCTGCAATCTTCCAGACTGGTACTTCTTGTACTTTTGCTTGTTCTTTATTGAAAAGATTTAACCAGATACATGCATCTACATAATATGTTGTCATAATACCTTGAGCAAAAACGGATTCATAAAGACTCTGTGAAAAAAAGCGGAAGATTTCCGGAAATTCAGAAATATTTTTGAGCTACGAGTGAAACAATCCAA
>CAYHUV010000054.1:0-7297 GCA_964359695.1 Candidatus Woesearchaeota archaeon | reverse complement strand
TAGAGTTCCTTTGCAGCATCAACCAGGAGCATGTGCACTGACACGGTCTATTATTCAAACAGCATGGAAAAATTATGGCATTTCTCAATCGAAAGGAACACTCCCTGCTGGGCCCATTGTGATCGTGGTACATATTGCTTCTGTGTGGGTGCCATTTACTTCTGAGAGCAAAGAAGCAGTTGCTTCGTATCCGGAGATTATCAAGGAAGTGCGATTAGCCATACAGGATGTTGGAAGAAAACTCGCATTGTATATTCGAAAAAACATTCGAGCGAAGGAGCAGCAAGAACGAATTGGATTATTTGAAAAATATATACCAGAATTAGCTGCATCACTCGCAACACTTACTGGAGAAAATAAAAAAGATATTGAAGATGAATTATTGAAGATCTTAAAGAAAGAATTAAAAGGACTACTGGTCGAAGTGAAAGAAGCAGAAGATACAAAGATCGAAGGTGACGTTGCGTATGGTGACAAGCCGAAGGAAGGACAAGATGAGTAAAGAAGATTCGAAAAAGGCATTGAAAGATCTTGGAGCAAGGATTGTTCACCAAGTGAAGAAAGGAAATAATCCTGAAATAGTATTTCCCCTGAGAAATTTAAGTAATATTATTTATGATAAAAAATCTAAAACATTAAAGTTGGGGAATAAAACAGGGACACGAAGTTTTTTCAATGTTGCACATTCAAAGAAGTTTTTGCAGACTGTTGAGATTGCGAGTATTATTAAAAGAGAGCTTCTTGAGAGTGGAAAACATGAACATTTGCGAGGAGTTTTCTATATGGCAAAAAGAACTATTCCTGGAACAAAAGTGAATATTGTTGATGAGCAAAATGAATCAGATAAAATTATAGAAGACTTAGAGGTCATGACTGGTCTTTCTCGAGAACAATTGCATGTTTCTGCAAATAAGATGGGAAGTATGGTCGGTAATCTTATTATTTAAGATAGTGGTGATACAATTGACTGTTCAAAACTAGGTCGTGGAGGCTACTCCGTTCCTTCCATTACTGATGAGATAGTTTTGAAGAGAATCCAAGCAAAATATGTCCTTTACATGGAGAAGGCTGCAATTTATGAAAGATTAAATGAAGATAAATTTTGGCAAAAGAATAATTGTATCCTTGTTACTTCACAAGGTCAAACGACAAGAGGAATTCGAAGAATTTTGCAAAGACTTTCAGAAGAAGGAAACCTTCCTATTTACGTACTTACGGACTTTGACTGCTGGGGATTTTATATTTACTCTGTTGTGAAATATGGGAGTATTGCTCTTGCACATGCCTCAGAAAGGCTTACTATACCTAATGTAAAGTTTTTAGGTATTACTGCCGATGATATTAATAAGTATGATTTAAAGAAGCATCTTATTAAACTCAATGATCAAGATCTTGCTCGTATGAAACAGGTTTCTGAATATGAATGGTTTAAGGATAATAAAGACTGGCAAAGACAGCTAAAAATGATGAAAGAATTTGGAGCAAAAGCAGAAATTCAGGCTTTAAGTGCACGAGGAATTAGTTTTATATCTGAAACTTATCTCCCGGAGAAAATTAAGAAACAAGAATTTTTAGAATAATTTAAACTTCTTTAAAAAAGCAAATATTTCTGGATTTTGTTTTATTTTTGTTAGGGAGCCTATACGTATGTTTTTGATATGTAGAAGAAGTTCTTCTTTGCTGTAAGAAGATTTTTCTAAAAGAATTTCTATTTGTTCCAATCGTAAAAGAATTTGTCCTTTTTGTGTCCTAGAAACATTTCCTTGCCAAGAATTTATGAGCTTTGCAATTTCTTTTTGTTTTAGTCTAAGAGAATGAAAAAAGTCTCTTCTAAATGAAGGACTTAGTTCAATGTAGATTTCTAGATTTCTTGCGATTCTTTCAAAATTTTCTTTTTTTCTATTAGAAATATCAAATGTACCTATTCTCCATAATTTTAAGTAATGCCTCCAGTTTGTTATCACAATATCACAGGAGTTATCTTTTGTACCATAATCAATCCTAGATCTTATTCCTTCTTCTTTTAAGATCTGACAAATGAGGCTATGGAGCATCTTTTCATGAATAGCAGTGGAGAAAGCTATCTGTACAATATAAGGTTTCTTCTCTCTATCTATACCAATACTTCCTTCGGCAGCAAATATACCTCTCAGGAAAGCTCTTCTTAGTATTTTTGTTTTTAGAACTCTTGAAGTAGCTACTGCTGTGATCAGAAATTCAAAAAATCTTCTAAATATAGCTCCATTTACTTGGATATTACATATTTCCTCTTTATTTCTTTTAGCATAATAAACTAAGAATTTTTTTGGGTTTACATCTAGTGCATCTCCCCATTCCTTTCTTAGTGAGTCATTCTTTTTCTTATATTTTAAAATAAAAGTGATATCCTCATCTCTTATGAGAAAATATTTTCTGAGAAAATCAAGGAAATGTTTTGCAATATCTTTGTCTTTTGATGTAAAGCTCGTATGATTTTTTTCTTTTCTATGAAAATCACCATCTCCAAGATACAGTGCTATGCCTTCAACAAAATGCTCATCTATAATAATTTCTTTTGGAAAAACAAATGATTTTCTATTCCAATCTCCTCTTCCATTTCCTGATGTGCAAGAAATAGAAATTCTGTTTTGGGGAAGATGCACTAGTGAAACTTTGTACTCTTTTTCCAATGCCCTTTTTGCTATAGCTCCTGTTTGGATTTTCATTAAGACCTCTAAAAAACAAGAATATAAGTTCTAAAGAAACTTTCTTTATAAGTCTGGCGTGGGGTAGCTGCCAAAGCTGTCCATCTGTCCAAATGGTCAAATTTCACAGTTATAGATCTTGTAGTGGCAAAGTAATTTTGTCCAAGCCTTGTCCAAAAGAAAAATAAGTCAAGCCCTTAGAGAAGATGCAACGAAAAAGAATTCTATCTTCCCTCTTCTAAACCTACATTCCAATCAATATCTCTCTTAATTGTTGCAGGCTTCATATGCAAATACTCTTGCATCTCTTTCATTTGTGAGAAAGCATATGGTGTTAAATCTTCATCATTTTGTTTTATTACCAAATACAAGGAATAGACTTCTTCTCTTCTTAAATCTCTTGCAATTGTTTGTGCATCTTTTCTTGTTCGACCAAAACTTTCTTTTCCTGCTTCTCGCATATCCCTTATAGATATATATTCTACATTTTTAGGAATATCCTTAGAAGGAGAAAGTTCATATTCTATAACTTCCGGATTGAGCATTTCTTCAATATCCTTTGTTGTTATGTAAGATGCAAATCGTTTATCTGCAAAGTCTGGAGAGGAATAAAGTTGTGCAGCCAAAGTTACCCTTTGTTCTGTATTGAGCCCTTTTACTCCAATATCTTTTCCTTCTTTATATTGAGTTACTAACTGTGTTAGAAGTTTCTCACTCACATCGTGTCCTATAAGAACATTTTTTTCTTCTAAATTTCTTGCGGTAAAATACATCTCTTGTGCTCTCTTTGGTTCTTGAATCTTCTCATAACTTTGATCTGTTTGTCTTAAGATTGTTTCTAAGTCTGGAAGCATTGCATCATTTGTGGTTTCTTCTCTCATTGTTATTGCATATGGAGAAGGAGCCATCATTGCAGTTGCAAGATCAGATGAGGAAATATATCCTGCTTGTGTTTGTGTAAAGCCTGCATTTACTATTTCAAAGATTCTTCCTGTAGGGACAAAATAATTATCTCCAAGATTTTGTAGATCTGTTGCAAGTGCAAGGCGTACAGATTTTGGAAGAGGATTCAAGTTTAACTTTTCAATCTTTCTATCTCCATAGTCTTCAGATATTTTTAATGCTAAAGGTTGAAGAACAGCTTTGGCTTCATTGGTATTTGCACCAGGATTATCTAAAAGCATTTCCCAGATATTCATATATGCTTGTACTTGAGAAGGAATTAATGTATGTTTTGTAATGCGATCATCTTCTACAATGTTTACTCTTTGTACTGGAACAGAATATTCTGGAGAAGTAGGTATTGTTGTGATCCCTAAGGTAAGAGGCCCAGGAGTAATGGTTATTTGTTTTGGACCTTCATTTTCAAAAACTCGTACTTTTACCTCTATAAACTCATCTAATCTTGGATCTGTGAGCGTCTGAGGAATAAAATTTACCTCTGAAGAAGGCATGTCTCTTAAAGCAGTAATAATTTTAGGAGAAGAAACTTTCATAGGCCTTTGTTTTCTCTCTGGATGAGGATAGCTGTTTGGTATTGTTTCTTCAAAGATGACTCCTGTTTGTAGATTATTACTGTTTATTCTTTCTGCAAGACCTTCGCTCACAAAGTCAAGAATTTCTGTCTCTGTCATATATAACTCTCTGTCTCTTCTATCTATAGTTCTTTGATAGAGATCTTGTGCAAGAACAATACGTTCTTCTCTTGTCACGAGAGGATCAATAGGGGTATTTGCTGGGGGATTAAAATTATATTGTTGTGCGATATTTCCTACAAGTTCTGCCATGAGTCTTTCATCTGCAAGGAAAGGGATGTCTCGTACAATTTGTTGCAATTCAAAATAGTCTCTTACTAACTGATTCAGTTTTGGAAGTTCCTCATTTGTAAAATTATTTGTAATTATTGCATCAAGAGAAGTCTGCGCATCTTCAGGAATGAATGGTTTTGCATTCTCTGATGGAGGACTTACTAAAAGAAAATTATCAAAATAGACAATGTTATTTTCTCCATATTTTATTCCTTGTTCACTGAGGTCTACATGATAGACTTCAGAACTGTTTAGGGGATTTTGTATGATTTCTCTCGTGATTTCTAGAATTGATGCAAGATCATCTGCATCTAAAGTTCTTATATGTGAAGTGTTTGCTTCACGGACACGAGCAACTTGTTCAGAAGGAGCCAATTGTGCTAACTCATAAAGATTTTCTCTATTCCATCCTTGTTCTACTAAAACAGTGGCATATTGAGACAAACCTGCACCTGGAAGAGTAAAGCGAACAGAAATTTTATCATCTAGAGGATCATTTTGATCTCTTACATTATAAATCAAAATCTTTTCAGATTCTTCTTCATCTTCTTTTCTTTTTATAGGAAGAACTGCTTCAAATCCTAGTCTAGTAGCTAGTTCTTCTTTTCCGAGAGCTTTTGTTATTGTTCTTTCTTCTTTTTTTGGAGCATGTGCTATTGTTTCTTCTAAAGGAAATTCTAAAGGCACTCCAGCATAAATAACATTTCGTGTAGAATCTTTTATTCCCTCTAAAGTAAGATCTTCTTTATACACATCCTTAGGATTTGCTTGTGCAATGTTTGTTGTTATTGCAAGAATTTCTCGTAAATCTGCTTTTGATGCTGTCGCTAAGGAAGTTCTTTTTTCTCTGAGAAGTGTTTTTTGTTCTTCGAAAGATAATAAAGAAAGTTCTGCAGGTTCTTTCTCTGTAAATAATGCTGCATAACTTGTAAGGCCATAGCTAGAAAGAGGATTTATTGTGACTGTTTTTCCATCATATGAAATAATTTTTGCTTCTTCTTTTTTGAGGGGAATTATTGGTGTTGCTTCTACAACTCTAGGAGAGTCTATTTTTTCTTCTAATGTTTCTCTTTTTGAAGTAGCTATAGGTGCAACTTCAGGCACTATTTCTTGAACGGCTAATTGTTCTGTTGTTAAAGATTTATATATATTTTCTAGGTAAGGCCAAAGAAGATTTCCTGCAGTCAGTATTCCTATCCCTGCAATTGCAGCTAGACCTAGTTTTGGAAAAAAATCAGAACTTTTTCTTTGATGTGAGAGAGTTGTTGGAGTTACAGGAGTAATAACAGAAGATGATACTAAAGGTGAAACAGTAACTAAATCAGAATCTGCGGATTTAAAAAATTCTTCTTCTACAATAGTTGGAATCTCTTCTGAAGGAGAAGGATCTGCAACAGGTATAGCAACAACTATTGATTCTATTTCAATTGGAACAACAGTTTTAATTCCAACTGGATCTACTGGGTTTATATCAGTTGTCCGACTTGAATTTATGTTTGCTCTAGCTTGTTGAATTGCAGAATTTATATCATCTATCAGTTCAGCATATCTTTTCGACCTCAAAGTCCTTCTTACTTGAGCATCAGTTTTGCCAGATCGTAAGAATTCTTCTGCTTTTGCTACTAATTCTGGATTGATTTCTGGTGTCATTTTATTGAGACTTGCATTCGGTGAATTAATTACATCTATATAAATCCTTTGCTTCTCTTCTCTATCAGGAAATAAGGCTAAATTTGGCTTGAGATAATCCTCAACAGCTCCTAATTCAAGAGGTTGATCAACATAAGAATGAAAGATTTCAGGCATAGTTCCTCTTTCAAGACTCTCCCTTGGGGTTATATAAAAATTTCCATCGTTACGAAGGTCTCTTTCTTTAAACGCTTCATCAGCACTCTCCCCATTGTATTCATAAATTGCATGGGCCAGACTTGTCTTTGTTAAAGGTAGTTCTGGAATGTAAGCTTCATTCAATTGTTTGGCTTTTTCTTCAGCATTTTTTACTACAATATCTATTTCTACTCTCCTAAGGCCATGTTTGATGAGTTCAATTCGTAATTCATTCTCTGTTGCATTTGTTCGAAGAAAATTTGCGCTTTCATCAATAATTGTTTGCAGATCTTTTGTCATTGAATGTGCATTATTTTTAATGACCTTTAAATATGTTGTTGATACTATTTTTTCAACTTGCTTTTTGAATTTAGAAAGCTGAACAGTTAGGGTTTTGTTTTTACAGGTTTTTGTTGACTTTTTAGGCTTGGACAAATTGACAAGCGGCACGCCTCCCCGCCAGATTTAAAAAGCCATCCTTTATCTAAAGAATTATGAACTCAAAAGAGGAGATTTATCGTGTAAGCTATTTTATTTTTAAGAAAGGAGTTTTAAGTTCAATTATTGCAAAAGCAAGCCAAAAAGAAGGTAGCATTAGACTTCTTGCAAGAAGATTGGGTATTCCAAAAACTTCTCTCTATGATTATATGAATGAAAAAAGGAGTATACCTTTTGCAAATATCCACAAACTTTGTATGTTCTCAAATATCCCTTTTCCAAAAAAAGATTTAGTCAAAATATTAGCTCCTAATTGGCGTCAAATAGAAGGAGGTATAAAATGTGTCCGAATTAAAAAAGGAAATGGAACCTATGAAACGCAGTTGAAATTATGCCAAGAAAGAGGGGTGAAAAAACTTATGCAATGGCATAAAGATCTAAGAGATAAATCTCCTCAACTCTATTATGATTTTCTTGCAGATAACCTTAGAAAAGCAGGAGGATATAAACTCATTACACATAGAGGGGAATTTGTCAGGA
>CAYHUV010000053.1:0-7710 GCA_964359695.1 Candidatus Woesearchaeota archaeon | reverse complement strand
GAATATGAACGAAGGTTTGTAATTGAAGGACATGCCTTCTTCCCTGATTTTTTCAATCCTTCAAAAAATGTAATTATTGAATGCACTACGTGGAGAGGAGCTGAAAAGGCTATTGAACTACAAAGAAAAATTTCTTTTTTTAATAAAAAATACACTGCCTTTGTTATAATTCCCAAAAGTTTATATAGATATTATGAAACTTTAGGATCTTGTCTCATACGAGGCATGGAAGAGTTTGTCCCAGTAGCTCAGACTTTTCAAGAAAACTTGATTGGAGCAACGGTGGAGCACATATAGTGCCTCAGAAGGGATCTATAGCTTAGGCGGCTGTTAATTAGCAGCACAATCTGCTGAACTAGATACCGCGCAAAAATCCTCTTTAGGGAGATTTTACGGAGGGTCGGCGGTTCGATCCCGTCCTGGGACGCTCTTTCTTTTATTTTTATCAAAAATACTCTTTTTTAACTTTCAAAAAGTTTTATAAAGCCCCAAAAATTCCAAATTCTCAAAGGGCCCGTAGCTCAGCCTGGCTGGAGCACTAGATCCAAAAGATCTGCTCATTCGACTGATAACAAGGTCAGGTATCGAGAGGTCCTGCGTTCAAATCGCAGCGGGCCCATTCATTATTCTATAAAAATTAAAAATACTCTAGGTACAATCTTTTCACTGCTTGCTCAAGCAAGTTTTCAGGTATAGCAACAGTAATGTTACTAATACCTCTTCTTGGGCCATGTAAAAGCAAACCATTTCTTGTCACAGAGATGGGATCAGATTGTAATCTTTCTTCAATAAAATTACACATATCTGCTATATCCATTTTTGACGCTTTTAGATTTGTTCCAATTGAAATAGAATCAATAGTTGTTGATATACCTGTTATAGGTATTTGTGCTTCAGAAAACATTGAACAGAGATTCATTGCAAATCCTGTTTCATTATTCATACCAAACTTTTCAATATGATATATTGTTGTTCCTGTTTCTGCACCACCTAAGATTGGCCCATAACTTGCAGTCACAGACTTATCTAAAGCCTGGATAATTCTTTTTCTTTGTGCAAGAGCATCAACAATTCCTTCTCCAACAATAGAAACCAGTGCAGTATTTGTTATTATAGATTCTAGTTTAAATTCATTTGAGAGAGCTCTTTCTAGATCTTCTTCTTTTTCATTAATATTTTTATTATCTATAACAATAGAAACAAGCTCATCTTCAGTTCCAATCATGTCTACAGAGACTCCTCTTAGAGAAAATGTATCAAGAAGGTCAATGAAAAATTTTTCTCTTTTTTCTTGGGTAATTATATATAATCTTATTTTTCCCTTTGCTGTAACTCCTACAACTGGATTTTGTGTGACATCACGTTCTAAAACAATTCGAGTTCCTTTCGAGTCAGGAAATGATAGAGAACGCACATGTATAGGAATTCCTTTTTTTCTACACTGAGTCATAGCTTCTTCTTGAAGTATTCTATTTCCTGCATAAGCTGATTCTCTAACTTCTCTATAGGTCATTTCTTCAATGGGTCTTTGTTCTTTTACTATATTTGGATCAACAGGGAAAATCCCTTCAACTTCTTTGAGATTCACATTTTGTTTTGCTCCAAGTTTAGCTGCAATCCAATCTGCACTCAAATCTGATCCGCCATTTGAAAGTATGGTCGTTTTACCTGAAGTATTCTGACCATAAAAACCACCTATAACACAAGCATCATCATACTCATTGGAAAAAGCACGTTCAAATACTTGGACTACTTTTGTTGTAGGATATTCTCCCCCTGTACTTATTGCATCTTGTGCGTTTATCCAACGTGAAGAAATTCCCTTTTGTACAAAATATTTATTCAACATCCAAGCATTATAATGCTCGCCAAGATAGAGAAACTCATCATGTGTTCTTGCTCTAGCCACATCTTCTTTGAATTTATTTTCATCAAAATTAATTTCCAATGGTTGTGCAATATTTTGATAAATCTCAATAATCCGAGGGAGTACATCTTCTCCTTTTTCAAGTCTTCGAAGAAGTTGCGTTACCCGATTATTATCTTTATCTCCTCCAAGGTCTGGTGCGGAGATGACAAGAATGGGTTTTATTCCTTGTTGTATTCTTTCTTTTACAAGATTTTCTAAAAGTCTATAACTTTCTACACTTGCTGTTGATGTGCCACCACTTTTGTATACTTCAATAGGTTTCATTTCTTATCAAATCCTCTGTTGTTTCTCTTTTTCTGATTAATGAATGTAACCCATTCGAGACTATAACTTCTGCAGGTCTTGGTTGCCCATTGTAATTTGAGCCCATAATGAAACCGTATGCACCTGCAACTTGTATTGCAAGAATATCTCCTTCTTTTATCTTTGGTAATGAACGATCTTTTGCAAAACAATCTGTACTTTCACAAATTGGACCAACTACAGTTAGTTTTTCTGTTTCTGGAAGGGACGTATCATTTGCAAGTAGAATAGGATGGTATGCTCCATACAACATAGGACGTATTAAGGTAGTCATTCCTGCATCCACACCTATGAATTTTTCTTTTAGAGTTGTCACTCTTGTGAGAAGTGTTCCTGATTCTGCAACAATGAATCTTCCTGGTTCTAAAACTAAGATTGCAGAGGATTTTTTTATTTGTTGGATTCTATCTCCAAGTACTTTTAAATTGAGAGGTTTTTCAAATGGTTCGTATGGAACACCAAGGCCACCACCAATGTCTATCCATTCAAATGTTATCCCCACTTTCTTTTCAATATTCTCTGCAATAGTTTCTATGCTTTGTATGAGCTTTTCAAAATATGCTGGATCAAGAATACAAGAACCAGTCATCATGTGAATAGCAAAGTGTTCTATGCCGGAAGCTTTTGCAAGTTTGTAACATTCTGTTGCGAGTTCTTCAGACATTCCGAACTTTGCATCTTTTCCTCCCACATCAATCTCAGGAAATTTTCCATTTCCAAAGCCTGGGTTTATGCGAAAAGAAATTCTTTTTGGAAGACCTATTTTTTGTAATCGCCTAAATATAGAAATATGATCCAAATTCATTAGTATACCTGTTGTTAATGCTTTTTTTAGATCTTCATCAGAAGGATTTGTAGAAGTAAACACAGATTTTTTTAAATCAAAGCCTACTTTTTCTGCGAGTTCTAGTTCGAAACGATTGGAACAATCTACACCAAGACCCTGTTGTGCAATGAGTTTAAGAAGAGAATGATTTGGATTTGCTTTTAGGGCATAACAAATCCTTGCATGAGGAAATGCTTCTTTTAGTTCGTTTATTTTTTTGAGAATTATTTGTTTATCATAGGCATACAAAGGAGTGCCATATTCTTTTGCTAAAGTTATTGCTGATATTCCACCAATTTGCAGTTCCATGAGTTTTTTGAGAATAAAATAGTAGTATAAAAAGCTTAGCCTACTCGAGAACCAGACTTTGCAGGTTTTTCTGGGCTGAGAATGATGAGTTTTCCATCAGAATCTGCTGCAAGAAGCATACCGTGACTTTCTACACCACGAATAATAACAGACTGTAAGTTTGTGAAAACTGCGATTTGTTTTCCTAGAAGTTCTTCAGGTTTGTAATGTTGGCGAATGCCTGCAACAATTTGTCTTTGCTTTTCTTCACCGAGATCTACTTGAAGAATGTACAGACGATCGGCATTAGGATGAGGTTCTACTTTGATAACTTTTCCCACTTTAAATTTCATTTTTTCCCATTCTGAAAATGGAACTTGTTGTTCTGTTTCTGATTTTGTTGAAGACATTGTTTGTTTCTCCTCTTTCTTAAAGTAATTTGTAATTTTTGAAGTTTTCTCTTTTAGTTCTGTAATTTTTGTATCTTCTATTTTTGTAAAAAGAAGCTCTGCAGGATTAATTTTTTGTTTTGGCTTGAGTGTTAATTTCGTAAGATCTTTAAAATTAGTTTCTTTATTATTTACCATTGCTAAAATTTTCTTTGATGTTGTTGGAAGAAATGGCTGCACAACTAGAGCTAGAGTTTTTGAAAGATTTAGACAAATATACACAACGTTATTTGCACGGTCTGGATTTTTCCAAGGTTCATTTTCTTGAAAATATTTATTTCCCATAGCAGATAGTTTCATAATTTCTTCTATTGCCATGCGAAGCTCTACTTTTTCATATAAAGAGATAATCAATTTTGTTTGTTTTTCTATCTCTTTTAAGAATTTCTTATCTTTTCCTATCAAAGATGGTGTTGGGACTTGACTTTCAAAATTCTTATTTGTAAAAGTAATTGTTCTATTGATAAAGTTCCCTAAATTTGCAACGAGCTCACTATTAATTTTATCTTGGAAGTCTGACCAAAGAAATTCTGTATCTTTTGTTTCAGGGATAAGATATGCCATATAGTATCTCCAATATTCTGGAGAAAGGTTTGCTTTAGGAAGATTCTCACAGAAAACTCCTCTATTATTACTTTTAGAAAACTTTCCTCTTTCATAATTTAGATACTGTAAACCAACTACATTATATGGAAGATTGAACTTTTTGTGTGCAAATAATAAACCTGGAAAAAATATCGTGTGGAAAGGAATATTATCTTTTCCTACAAAATGATAAATCTTTGCTTTAGGATTTAACCAATATTGTTTCCATTTAGTTTTATTCCATTCTTTCGTACTAGAAATATATCCTAAAGGAGCTTCCGCCCATACATACCAAACATATTGTTCATAACTCTTTATAGGGACTTTGATCCCCCACTTTAGATTTCTTGTAATACATCTTGGTTTTAGACCATCACGAATCCATGCTAAAGCTAAATTTTTTACTTGAGGACGTAATTGTTTATTTTTTTCTAGCCAATTTTCTATTTTGGAAGAAAGCTTTTCTAAATCCAAGAATAAATGTTGTACTTCTTTAAATTCTATTTTTGTTGAACTACAAACCTTACATTTTGCATGAAGCAATTTTTCTGGATCGAGTAATGTTCCACAGCTTTCACATTGATCGCCTCTAGCATTTTCATACTTACATTTAGGACAAGTTCCTTCAATATATCTATCTGCAAGCTCCCTTTTACAGGATAAACAATAGGGGAGTTTTATTTTTTTCTCTAAAATGTATCCATTTTTGTATACAACTTTTAAAAATTCGTTACTTGTTTCGTGATGTATTTTTTTACTGGATCTAGAAAAATTATCATAACTTATTTCAAACCATTCATAAATCTCCTTATGTATCTTATAAAAAATATCACACAGCTCTTGTGGACTTATGCCATGTTGTTGTGCTGCAATTTCGCTTGCTGTTCCATGTTCATCTGTTCCACCTATAAAAACAGTATCATACCCTGCTAAACGACAATACCTTGCAAATACATCTGCAGGAAAATGAGAACCAACCATATTTCCTAAATGAGGTACATTATTTGTATAAGGAAGAGCTGCTGTAATGAGTCTTTTTTCTTTAGGCATCTCTTTTCAGAAGTTAGTTTGTTTTAAATATCTTTCTTAGACCCCAAAATTAGCTTGTAAAAAGACAAGCATGTTTTGATTCCCTAAAATTTGGAATAATACCTTTGCCTGCTGTGAAGCACCTTGGTTCATACATTCATGTGCACAAGCTTCCATTCTTTTTCTATCTTGACAAAATTTATAGAAATATGCTGCATTAGGAAAACGTCCTTGGCGTGCAAGCCAGTCACCAGCTGCAAGTAATTCTTGTTCTAAGCCAGCTTTTGCAAATGCTTTCCCAGCTTCTTCATAACTCTCTTCTTTAAACAGAATTGTTCCTACATCCAAAAGAGTTTTTTCTTTAATACTCTCAGGGATATTAACATTGTCTACCCCCTTCGATATTATGAGTTTTGTGAGTATGCCATATTCCATAGTTTTTTGGTGTTTTTCTCATTAAAAAGGATTATTGCGATCAAAGATAGCTTTAAAAATAGCCCTTTTCTTTTTCTTATTCATGGAAGATGTAGAAAGCCTTAGTAAGAAGATTGATCAGAAAATACAAAAACTTACACGTCATGAGTATGTACATCTTACTGATAGAGGAAATTCTGCTATTTTTTTGGCAATGCATATTGCAAAAAAAATGAATCCAAAAAAGGATATTTTAATTCCTGATCAAGGCGGTTGGTTTTCTTACAAAGGATATCCACAATTTTTTGATTTAAATATTGTTGAAATTAAAACAAATTATGGGATTATTGATCTTAAGGATTTGAAAAGAAAAGCAAAGAATGCGTCTGCATTTATTTTTTCCTCTTTTGCAGGTTATTTTGCAGAACAGCCATTAAGAAAAATTACAACCATCTGTAAGAAAGCTGGATGCCTTGTGATTGAAGATGCATCTGGAGCAATTGGAGATACAAAACTGTGTAATGGAAGATATTCAGATATTATTGTAGGAAGTTTTGGTAAATGGAAACCTGTCGCTTGTGGATATGGTGGTTGGATTTCAATGAATCGTAAAGACTATTTTGAAGCAGCAAAAGATGCTATGTCTATTACAAAAATACATCCTTACTTTTATGGAGAAATAGGTGATGCATTGAGAAATAACAAATTAAAGAAATTGCTTGAATTACAAAAAAGAGTAAAACAAGATTTGGAAGATTTTGAGATTTTGCATAGAGAGAAAAGAGGAATCAATGTTGTAGTCAAATTTGATGCCAAAGTTTTAGCGTATTGCCAAGAGAAAGGATATCAATATGTATTATGCCCTAGTTATATCCGTGTGAATGAAAAAGCAATATCTATTGAGCTGAAACGATTGAATTTTTGAGCAAGATTTATATATTTGAAAATTTTCTAGAGAATAGAATGAACTTCATCAGAAAAATTACAGAAGGAAAAAGTGATGAGTGGGCAAAAAGACAGCTTACCCGTTATGGAAAAGGAAATTATGAACAAAAAGCTGTTCTTCAAATTAGTAAAGGTAAAAATAAAGCAGGCATTTCTTCGAGTTTTGAGTTTGCTCCAGACTTTGCCTATGCACTTGCAGAAAGTATCAAAGGAAAAGTACATGTCACTGGAGGGATTATTACTAAACAAAAACTTGATGAAAAAGAAGTAGGGATCCCTTTTGCAGGAATGAAACAATTTGCTGGTGTGAAAACATTCTTGATTGATACAGATCTTACAAAAGAACAAATTCAAGGAGTGTTTGGAAAATATCCTTCTGCTTTGATTTTGCTCTCCTTTAAAACAGAAATTGGAGAATTGAAAACTAAAGTTAAGAACCCTAAGTCTGGAAATAAAGGTGATGAAAAAGAATTGCCAAAAGCAGATTTTTGCAAATTTAAAACAACTGATATGAAAATTATTGAAGATCTTACTTTTGATGTCCCTAAAGATTTTAAGAAGGTGTTGATTAGTCATACTTTTACTATTACTGATTTGGAGATTCCTAAGCAATACGAAAAGGATTTTGTCCTTGCTCGTTCACACGCAATAAGAAAGGGAACATTAATAAGGGAGATTCACCTAGGAGATAAGAAAATTGTCAAAGAATACACACTCAAAGTCTAAAGAGGAAAAAAAAGAACATGTTTTGAAAAGAGCTGGTAGAGCTGTGTATTATGTGTGTTCTGCATTTTTCGAATCAATTACTGTTTCTTTCTATGCGAATGTGAAAAAAAGATATGCTCAACCAAGGAATGAGTATGTGGAAGTAAAAGTTCCTCGTGGGTATAAAGATGAGAAAATGCAGCCAGATTATAAAGATCTTTCTTCTAATGGAGAGT
>CAYHUV010000052.1:0-7771 GCA_964359695.1 Candidatus Woesearchaeota archaeon | reverse complement strand
AAATCCATTTCTGGATCACTCAAATATGATCCTCCTAGACATCCTTCATGCAATAGTCGGTCTAGCCTTTGCTCTATTCATCCCAGGCTTTTTAGTAACAAAAATCCTCTTTAAAGAGCAAGAAATCTTAGAAACAATAGCTTTCTCTATAGCCTTTAGTATAGGCATAGACATTTTTTTAGGCCTCTTCCTAGGTGCAAACGAAACGATGTACAAGCTAACTGGAGGGATCACAGAGTTCAATCTTTGGTTCTATCTAATAATTATTACCATCATTCTCGGAGTGATATATATCCTCCAAAGATACCCTTATTCTAAGAAATAAGCTAATTTTAAACTCTATCTCACCTATATTCTCTGGTTATAGAACTACTCCAAAGTTAAGACAAAACCACAAGGTATATAAATAGGTTCTAATTTTAAAGTAGTAACAATTCCTTAAGGAGGAGTACAATAAAATGATGAAAAGACTATTAATAGCATTAATGTTTGTGCTTAGTCTAGTTGCTGTACCCGCTATGGCAGATACCAGTTCCAATTATGTTGTGAATGGTGTTTACTTTGATGGTATGGATATTAGCTCTAACACAATCTATGTTGAAAGAGGAGAAAACCAAGAACTAGTTGTTTATTTAACTGGTACTGGTGAAACTACAGACGTAAATATTCGAGCATGGATCGGCGGATATGAATATGATTCAGTTCAAGTTGCTTCAGCAATGTTTGACATTGAAGATGGCGTTTCTTACCAAAAGAAATTAACCCTTGAATTCCCAGAAGATCTTGATGCAAACCAAGAGTATACTCTCTATGTTGAAGTATATGATGATCTTGACTCTGTAACATACAGCGGAACCATCATGGTAAGCAAAGTTCGACATCTTTTAGACATCCAAGATGTTATCTTAGACTCAAGCCTAGATGCTGGTGATTACACCACAGCTACCGTGAGACTAGAAAACATGGGTGACAATAAAGAAGAAGACATTAAAGTAACAGTTTCTATCCCAGAATTAGGTATAGAAGAGTCCACTTTTGTTGACGAACTAACCAACGATGAACTTGACAATGAAGATGAAGAATCATCTGGCGATGTCTCCTTGACCTTCCAAATTCCTTCAGATGCAGAATCTGGGGATTATGAAGTACAAGTAAGCGTAAGCTACAACAGTGGTTATGATACTTTAGAAGAATCTACTTCTGTAAGTGTTAAAGCTCTTGAACTTGCTGAAACTGAAGAAGACAGCATTGTTACAGTAGTTGTTGATGAAGCTGAACCTAGTGAAGATGAAAAGACAGACTTTTCTACTGCATTGAGACTTGGCTTTGGTATCTTGGCTGTATTAATCGTTATCTTAGCATTGATCTTGATCGTGCGAAGGTAATCTTTTTTTTCTTTTTTTTCTTTTTTCTCAGAATCCTAGGCTTTCTCAAGAGAGTTCTCTCGTATACAATTTTTTTGATCAAGAGTATGCTCTAATTCAAGAACCGTTAATTTTATATAGAAATGGGTACTACTAATTATAAAATGAAACAAGAAGAATTTATTCGCTTATTAAAAGAAGCTCAGAGAGACCCTTTGTTTAAAAAAGAAATAAATAGTTTTATTAAAGCAACCACGAGAGTCTACAAATTAGAATAGTTTCTTAATTTTAAGAGGAGATCTTCATAAGCAAGAAGATTTGGTGTTCGAAGATTTTCTTTCAGATTAATATGCTGATATGCCTTTTTTGCTATTTTGGAAAGCAGGGTCTTTTTATCTGCTGAATAAACGATGTCTAATCCTTGAAGACTTGCACAAGCAACAATCATAAAATCAACCCGAATACTTGTATCCCAGCCATAGATACCTCCATTTTCTCGAAAAGAGTCATAATACTTTTTTGCAAGATGTTGTATTGCTATAGAGTCTTGAAACAATTTCCCTTCAGTAATACGATCATAGAGACCTAAAAGAAGAATTCTCGTTTTTCTGCTCAGTTTGTTACCTGTAGGAACATCACGTAGCTCTTTACGAATTACTATATATCCATAGATGACAAATTCTTTATCTGCAATAATCTTTTCTTCAAGTAAAACTGCATCAATTTCATTAAGAAGATGTCCATAAATGTTCGTATCAAAAATAACTCTAAGCATGAGTCTAGGAGAGTGCTATTCTTTTTATACTTTTTCTCTGCAGATGCAGAATCTGGGGATTATGAAGTACAAGTAAGCGTAAGCTACAACAGTGGTTATGATACTTTAGAAGAATCTACTTCTGTAAGTGTTAAAGCTCTTGAACTTGCTGAAACTGAAGAAGACAGCATTGTTACAGTAGTTGTTGATGAAGCTGAACCTAGTGAAGATGAAAAGACAGACTTTTCTACTGCATTGAGACTTGGCTTTGGTATCTTGGCTGTATTAATCGTTATCTTAGCATTGATCTTGATCGTGCGAAGGTAATCTTTTTTTTCTTTTTTCTCAGAGTTTTAGCCTTTGTAAAGAGGATTTTGTTCTAGATTTGACTCTAAATAATATTACTCTATGTAATTTTTTTGCGACAAAACCACACATTTATATATCCTAATTAACACTTATCATTAAAAAGAGATGATGGTATGGTCAAGCTAAAAAAAGAATTAGGTTTATTGCAAGTTACCCTTGCAGGAGTGGGTATTATTCTTGGTGCAGGAATCTATGCTCTATTGGGTGTTGCTTCAGGAAATGCAGGAAACGCCATTTGGCTTAGCTTTCTTCTCTCAGCAATTGTTGCTATCTTTACAGGCTTAAGTTATGCAGAGCTTTCTTCGATGTTCAAAAGTGATGCTGGAGAGTACGATTACGTCAATGAAGCAACGAATGCATTTTTTGCAAGGTGGATTGGAATAAGTATGATCCTAGCAGCGATTGTTGCAGCAGCAACTGTGTCTCTTGGATTTGCTAGTTATATCTCCACGCTTATTCCACTCAATATCCTTGTGTATGCAAGTCTTATTCTTCTTGTAATGACCCTGATAAATTATAAAGGGATTAAAGAAACCAGTTGGTTTAATACAGTTGCAACAGTGATTGAGTTGCTTGGTTTACTAATTATTATTTTCTTAGGCTTGTTTCATATAGGCGGAGTAAATTATTTAGAGATGCCTTTCGGTTTCTCTGGTGTTTTAAGTAGCGCTGCTTTAGTTTTCTTTGCATTCATTGGCTTCGAGAGTATTGTAAAACTTCGAGAAGAAACAAAGAATGCAGATAAAGTTATTCCAAAAGCAATAATATATTCTGTTGTAATTACAAGTGTGTTTTATGTCCTTGTTGCACTCGCAGCAGTGAGCATTGTTGGTTGGGAAGCGTTAAGTACAAGTGATGCTCCTCTTGCAACTGTCGCTACAGCTGCTCTTGGGAGTAGCAGTGCAGGAATGCTTCTCGTCATTATTGCCTTATTCTCTACAGCAAACACAGTTCTCCTTTCTCTTGTAACAGCATCACGACAGCTCTATGGAATGGCAAAACAAGGGTCTTTGCCAAAATTATTTAGTTCAGTGAGTAAAAGAACACAAACACCCTTACCTGCAATTATTTTTATTTTTCTTATCTCTCTTGCATTTGCATCTATTGGAGATATAGAGTTTGTTGCAAATCTTACAAATGCGTTTATTTTCATAGCATTTGCCTTTGTAAACTTGAGTCTTATTATCTTAAGATATAAATGCAGAACGAAGAAAAGAACATTCAAGTGTCCATTAAATATTAAAGAATTTTCCCTGATAGCATTTTTTGGTTTACTTACTTCTTTGATCATGCTTGTTTTTGTGATAAAAAGTATTTTAAATTCTCTTTTATAGATTTTTGGAATTTTTTAGGAGTAAACTACAGTACAAAATGAAACATAAATGGAAGAATAAATTTCCATTGTTGTTTTTTTACAATGTTCTAAAAAACAATCCTGCAAATAAAAGGAATAAAAGAAAGAAGAATAACATTTCTAACAAACCACCTGTTCGTATAATTCCTTTGATTTTAAGTCCAAACCAAAAAGGTCGAACTCCACTAAAAGTAAATGCATCTCCCATAAGATGAGTACAGTATCCTCCTGCAATTGCAAGCCCTATCCAAAATACATCAAAATAATATCCTAATCCAAGAAAAATAACTGGTACGAATATACTATGCAGCAAACCTCGATGTCCAAAAAAGAAAGAAATCACACAGGACAATGGCCAGATCTTCTTTCCTAAGATACTTCTAGTGTGGTCTATATCTGGGAGCAATGCAGAAAAACAAAAAAGTAAAAAGAAATGCACCGGATGAGAAAAAGAGAATATGTTCACAAGAAGAAACGCAAACACTGCTGCAAAGAGAACATGGGTGATACCAAGCATAAGAAAAATTTACTGTTGTAATTCCATTGCCATTTCTTTTGGATCAGCAGCAAGTACAGAATTTGCAGTAAATTCTAAACGATTAAAGAAGGTATTCTTTTGTACTCTTCCTTGAATACGCAATTGTTTCCCAGCAATCTTTCTTTGTACTTCAAGAAATGCATCTGGACTATCTTTCAACACAGAAACATCATCCATTTCCAGAATTTGTTTGACATTATCCCGAAAACAAACCACACGAATATTTTCTGTGCCATCATCAAAGACTAAATTTAATATTGCCTGTGGAACACTAGTAACAGCTCCATGATTTGCACATTTAAATCCATCTCCATTAAACTCCACTTTCTTCGTACAAGTAGGGCAACCATCATAAAACCTCGGCTCAAACACCTGAACAATCGTTCCCACAACAGTCGCAACATCATTCTCTTGCAAATCTTTAATTGCCTTTTTCTGTGCAGGAGCAAAGCTTGGTGTATTGGGCGTAGTCACAACAGTTCCTAATTGTTCTCCAAGAGGATTTAAGGCCCATGTCGCTTGATTACCCATATGCACTTCTTTTCCACCAAAATTATTATCCTTCACATAACAATTCATAATTTTCAAAATCATACCTTCCTTAACATGACCTTCTTCAACTTCTTTGATTTGCTTTTCATCCCATAGAACTAAACGGCATGTACCCGATTCATCACCAACAAGAAGATTCAATACTTTTCCTTCACGTACCGCAGTTTTAAATGTACGAACTTCATTCACTTTAAGAACTTTCACCAGCATCTCTACACCCTTAAATGCAGGGTTTAATTCACTGACATTAATTCTTCTTCCAGGACTTTTTGGAATTTCATATACCTTAACACCTAATTCATTAGCAACAATATGTGCAGCCCCTTCTTTAGAAATAAGATCAGAAAGCTGTTGAAGTTTTTCTTTTACTCTCCCATGCACTTCTGTTTCTTGTATCTGTTTCTCATCACAGATTTTCTTGACTATTTCCTCGTACACTAATGTTGCCATAAAATAATTTCCCTCAAGACACTTGGCATTAAGACAAGTTTAAATACTTTTGTGCGGACAAGAATATAATGAATGACTTCTGGTAGAGTTGACACTGAGAGATAAGAAAAGTCTATGCCAGCTGTGTAATCTTCTTCTTTCTTCTCTTCTGAAGATCATGAAGAATAAGCAAGTCATCAATTTCCATAAGTTTCTTTACAATAGGGTTTGCTTTATTAAGTGTATAAAGCTGTACATTTCCTATATTTCGAGAAAAAAGGAGTAGTTCATTTTTGAGAAGTTCTTTCCAAGTTGTATAGAGAGATGCTCTGCTTACAGAAACATTTCGTAGACAGTCAGTTTTAGAGAATTCTAATTCTCTTTCTGTTAGAATATAGTCTAGTACTCTTGTTTTAGCAGTATCTCCAACCAAGGTGATAAAGAGTGAGTTTTTTTCCATACTTGTGTAATGCTCTCCTCCTATTTAAATGTTTCTTTTTTTAGACATAAAGGTCTAATTTTAAAGACTCTCACTTTCTTCTGTACAATGTTCTTCATAAAAAGTAAGAATATCTTCAGCTTTCTCAGGATTAAGTGAGTAATGTATCTCATAAGTTTTCAATAAGGGGAGGATCCATTGATCTTTAATAAGTTCTCTTAAAGCCTCTTTTGTAACTTTTTCTCCTCTAAGATGTGTAGGAAGTCCATTGAGAATATTTTCTGTATGAGCTGCTCCCCATTTTTTCCAGCGAACAAGCTTTCGAATAATACGTATTTTTACACCTAAAATAGTTACCATAATGAGTTCTAAGAATTTTTCATTCATAAACTCTTGCCCATTTTTTTCGGGTGCTTTAAAAATAATCAAAAAGATTTTCAACTCATCAAGTGAAATTCAACAATTACTTCTTCTTCCAAAGAACATATGCGCGTATATAAAGAATAACAAGAACAGAATTTGCAAAAAGCAAACCTACAGAGTAAGAAAGAACTCCAATGATCGTCCAAAGAACATTTCCGCTCAAAGCAATAAGGAAACCATATCTCTTTTTGTTTCCAATAGTGTAAATGCCTAAGAAAGTAAGAAGCATAGCAAGAATATCAATTCCATAATATTTTGTAAATAACTCAATCACTCTAAGGCTCTAACCAAACTATTGTAGAAGGAATAATGTCCTCATAGGCAAATCCACTAAGGGTAATAGTAATCTCCCTAGGTTCTGGTCCTAAATTTGTAGAATCAATATCAGTAACAAGACAAGTAATTACATCCGTTTTATCTCCTCTACTTAATTTGGTATCACCTGGACAATCAATATTGGTTTTATCAACAGAAATACTAAATTCTTCTCTATAACCTGCATCTCTGTATTGGAAACAATCATCAAGACTAGGGACTATTGTTCCAGTCCCAACATTCTCTAAATAAACCTTAAATCTCATCTCACCAGTTGTTTCACCAGAATCAATATCAACAGGATTTTGATCAATTTGGGTTACTTGCACACCAGAAGGTGGATTAGACCCAGCAGGAAGATTTGTTCCTATTTCATTTGCATCAGCTGTATAATATAAATATGCTTTAACTACAACAGGCTTTTCATAACAATACAAACCAGTAATTTCTTCACTTTGGATTGTTGTGATTTCTTTTTGATATACAATCGGCCCAACATCTACTTCTGCAGTTTCTTCTAAACAAGTCTCTGGATCAATTGCATACAAAGTATCTGCATTCTGTTGTGATGCTCCTGTAAATACTTCTGAATCAGCAGCATCGCCTTTTAATCGTACACGTGCTTTTCCTGAGTCAATATCACCAGAATATTTATTAGTAAGACTTACTTCAATATCAATTTCATCACCAGCTTGATAAGGATTTGTTTCTGAACTTACTGGTGCAAAGTCTGCAAATGCTGCACTTACCATCTGTGTTTCATCACCATAACAATTCGCATATGCCCCTGTAACACCATTTGTATTTTCCTGGCTTGCACAAGCAGAAAGTAAAGCAATACCTAAAAGAAATATCACAATCGCACTCTTTTTTGAAATCATTATAAGAGTTAAAGAACTTTTATCTTTAAATAGTTTTCTCAACTTTCACTCACCACATTAAAAGAAACAGATTGTATTTCTTGGTAACCATAATCTATTCGTATCCACCCATCAAAGTCATTTTCTCCACCAATAAACCGTTGCGTATCAATATTTTCAATTTTACAGGTAACTTCAGCTTCCTCTTTTCCTTGATCGAAGGTAATGCTACCACAATCATGACTTTCTCCAAAAAGGATTAAAGAAATGTCTCCCTGTGTTTTCTCATCACTGTTTAAGATCAAACAGCTATCTTCAGAGACTTCACTAAGCTCAACTATCTGCCCATTATTTGCATTATTAACTTCTGCTCC
>CAYHUV010000051.1:0-7812 GCA_964359695.1 Candidatus Woesearchaeota archaeon | reverse complement strand
CCAAAGCACACATCTTTAAATAGTTTTCGTAGGCCATACAATAGATTTATATCTATAGAAGAAAAGAAGATAAAACATTATGCTCCTTGCAACACTTTTCACTGCATTTGCACTAGAAAATACAGTCCTTCCATTTTCTGAACTCCGTTATTCCAAAGGTGGAAGACCAGACCTTGCAGAACAAGAGAGAAAACTTGCAACATATATTCTTCAGAATAAGAAAGGAAAAGAAATGAATTATACTTGTTATACAGACAAAAGTCAGGGAGTTAAGGATTTTGGAGACCCAGAAATACAATATCAATCTTGTACAGCTCTTGTACATATAGAAAAAGAAAGTTATCTTGTACGAATTCTCAACCAAAATGAAAACAGAAAAGATGAACATCGACTTGAGACAGGTTTTGCAGATTATTTTTTTCTATCAAAAGATGGCAAAATGCTAGGAGAAGATGAATTTTTAGATGGGAATCTAGAATCTGGAGATTACAATACCTTTCATTTAGCCATTGAAAAACTTATAGCATTTTATGAGAAGTAATTATATTGCAAGAGGTTTAGAATACGCTTTTTCTAATTCTTTCAAAGATTTTTCTTCACTTTCTCGATCATAGGCATTAGATTGAAATGTTCTACCATTGAATGTATGTCCCCATCCTGTAAAAGCATAATTAAGACCATCATTTCGAAAAGAAAGATCCACAGCCTCTCCTTGAAGATACTGGGCAAGAGAAGAAGAAAGTTTCTGTCTACTTGAAAGGTCCCCATGCAATCTATCTCTCCAGAATTCAGAAACCTCTACAAGAGAACCTCTACTAAAATCATGAATAGCTCCAAATCTATTTGCATAAACTTTACCCGAACGAGAAGATCCACTTCCAGGATCAACAGCAAAGAGAGGACATCCAATATAATACTTTGTTCCATCTTCTAAAATATCCTCAAAAACATGAGAAAAGGTATAATCTCTCTCTTTTTTTCCTTCTATATTCTCATGATAATATCCCAAAAGAGCATCTGCAAATTTAGGACTCACAGAAAAACGAAAAAGAACGGAATAATAGGAAGGAAGACCACCACTACGAACATCATACTCAAAAATATCCCCATAACTAGAACTTCCCTCACGATCATCTACTATAAAAACAGTATGCATAGAATCAAACTGTTTATCACCAACACTTACAACAGAAACTCTTCCTTCTCTTTCAGGAAGAAATACAACCTGTTCATAACGCATATGTTCTGCACTTCCTCCTTTTTCACTTCCAGCCCCATTCCAAGAATATGCAGGCATAGAAAAAATATGCCCTCCATCTGCTCTTCGTCGATCAATAACTCTTTCTGGGAATTGTTCAATAAGAGAATCTAAACTGTGATGCAATACTTCCACAGCAGTTCTAGGATAGTCACCTTCCTTAGTCATAGAATGTCTATACATAAAAAAGAAAACAAAAACAGGATTTAAAAAGATTTAGCAAGTCCAAATTATTCCTTTTCCATTTTCTCAATCAAAGAAGCAAAAGCATGTCTAGTTAAAAACACACCTATGGTTACACCAGCAATAGTTGTCAATGCAAACCCTCTCAATAATCCAGCACCAGCATTCCATAAAGGCAACATTGCTACAACAGTCGTCGCGTACGCAGCAAAAATAATAAAAAAAGCTCTCTTCAATCGTTCTTGCGTACTAGTATTCTCTTTTCTTCCACGCACAGCTTCATCAAGAATAACAATTTGATCATCAACTCCAGTACCAATTGCAGCAAGGATTCCTGCAAGAGCAGCAATATCAAGATTCCATCCAACCATTGCAGCAAAACTCAAGATTAAAAACAACTCAGCAATAAGTGTAAACATCACAGGAAAAACATATTTCAATTGTCTGTAACGTAAGAAAATAACAACTCCAACTGCAATCACAGAAAGAATGGCAACAAGAAGAGTATTCTTCAAGAAAGACTCTCCCATTACAGGTGAAATCGTATCAAGTTTAACAATTTCTAAATCAAAAGGGAGTGAACCTGTAATAAGAATTGTTTGCAAAGTATTCATATTTGCCGTTGCATCTTCCAACGCCGTAATCTCACTGCTTCCATAGCCCGGACCAGAAATAGAAATACCGGTTGTAGCTTGACCCTTCAAATTTTCAGAGATAAAAAGACTATCAACTAGCTCTCCATCAAGATAGAGATCCAAAGATTCACTTAAATATCTCTGCCCCCCTTGTGAAACAACTTCTAATCCAGAAGTAACATTTGCTTGTGTTTCAGCAGCATCTTGACTTAAAGTAATACTAAAATCAAAATCACAAACCCAATTTTCAGCACTTTGTTGACAACTACGAATTCCTGAACATGATCCATCATTTCGGCATACATAAGGAATATCTTCTTTTCCACCTTCAAAAACAACCTCATCACCTATTTTTGCTTCAAATTTCCCTTGTTGAGAAATTAAAGATTTTACTTCATCCTCAGTAACACCGGCAAGTTCAACAAGCACATATTTATGCCCTTCCCAATCAGATGCACTTCTAATTTTAATATCAGAAAGCCCATACACATTTAACCTGTTACTAAGCACATCCATAAGATTACTTATATCAGCATCAGTAATTTCATTTTCACTAACAGGCTGTAAAAGTACCCTTGTACCTCCAGTAAAATCTAAACCAAAAGCAAGATTTGTTTTTGTCGCATCTGAAACAACAAATGATGGTGTTTCTCTAGAAAGATAAGCAACAAGTCCAGAGTCAGTTCTGATTTCAATAGTTTGTTTAGGAATAAGGCCTATATAAACATCATTAAATTCATCTAAATCAGAAATTTCTTTTTCATTAATAGAAAGCAATGTACTACCTTTACTAATAAGTTCTACACTACTTTGAATAATCGTAAGATTTTCATCAACAAGAAATCCAAGATCATTACTAACATTATATTTTATCTCCTCCTCAGAAGTTTTCACTGTAACTTCTTGTTCTGAATATTTTAATAATGCAAGTGCTTGAATAACTTCATGCTCAGTATAAACTTCTTGTCCATTAATTGAGATTATTTTCTGCCCACTAGCCAAACCAAATTGTGATGCATCACTCGATACATCAATACTCACAATTTCTACACCTGAAGCCCAAGGATTTGGTGCAAGTACGAGAAAACCTAAAACTAAAGCAATAAGAAGAATCCATACTTTCCAAGTAAAATATTGTTTCATTCTTCCACCTTATTCTTTCTTAAATACCAAATCAAAAGCCCAGCATTTAATCCATAAGTCATAATCACATCAAAAAGAAGTCCAATAATAATAATCAAAAACATTTGTTGCAAAACATAAGAAGTAGAAAAAAGATATCCCACACCTAATGCTACAATTGCCGCAGCAGTCATAGTAAGCCCAGTTTTCATAGAATCCAAAAGACGTAAAAAAAGAGTCCCATCATGTCTTCTTAGTAATCGTGTTGTCAATAAAATATCTGTATCAACAGAATACCCAATTAAGAGAAGAAGTGCTGCAATACCTGCTGTTGAAAGTTTTATTCCAAAGAGAGGAAAGACTGCAAGTGTACAAATCATGTTTGCAAAAGCAGAAAAAATAACTGCTAAAGAAGGAACAGGAATTCTAAATGTAATAAAAACCACAATAGCCATAAAAATATATGCTAAAAGCAAAGCAATTGCCATTTGTTTATAGAAACTTGCACCTAAACTTCCCCCAATAAATTCCACAGAATAATTTTTTTCATTTAATTCTAAGCCGGTAATTTCTTCAAGTGCTGGTTTTAAAAGTTTCACATCAACAGTACTTACTTCAATGGTCATCCCTAATGGAGTATCAGAACCAAACTCTTCTATACTCCTAATACTAAAATCTCCTAATGGAAATTTCTCTAGGAGTTTTGTTTCAAGATCAGGAAAGCTTTCAGAGGTGTAAATAGTCGCAGTCGTTCCGCCTTTCAAAGAAACATCCTTTTCTACAATATCACCAGTAGTAGAATAAGTATAAATTAAAGAGCCAAATGCAAGAAAAACAATTAACAATGGTATTATAAACAATTTCTTATAATTCTTGTAATATAATTCTTGATACTTTTCTAACATTACCTTCAGAAATAAACGAGCCTTTATATAATTTCCCTCATTAGATTTATATATACAAAAGTATCTATAAAACAAAAAAGAGGATGACATGAAAGAGAAAATACTCTTATTTAGTATAGCAATTATAGTATTAACAGTAACATTTCTATGGATTCCTAATCCAGAATTAACTGGTTTTGCAACAACAGAATCTCCATTAAGTATTAATTTAGATAACAGTAAATTTGCAGTAAGTTCTCCAATTACTGGAACAATGACTTTAGAATTCTCAAATAATATTGACCCTCAAGAAACAATTACAATTACTCTTAATTCTAAAACAACTACTTATACTTTAGAAGAAATCCTAGACAAAGCAAATTACTCTATCGAATACGAATCATCAGAATTCAATGCCACAAACGAAGATTTAAAGAAAACACTTTCTTTCACAAGTGCAGGTTCAAAATTTATTGGTTTAAAAATTCCAAGATATGCAGAGATAAGTGATATTTCTTTCGATTTAATAGGAATTGTAACAAGCCTTGGTTCTCCAGCTGCCGTAACTATGGACTTTGGTAATGAAGGAACTATAGATTGGTATTATTTAGGTTCATTCTTAGGATATAACTCAACGTTAATAAAATCACAAGATCTTGATGGAACAAAAGAGGGTACAGGTTATATTGAAGGAAACACCTACTATTGTGAATACCTCAACCTTCCACGAACAAAACATCTCACTATTGCAGCAAACTATACAAAAATTGGAACAGAAGGAGACATCCAAGCAATAGTTTTATCCGTTCCTACAGGAAATCCAAAAAGTGGTTTATCTGGTGGCTCTGATACCTGTGATCTACCAGAATCAGGAACAAACTCTTGTAAAATAGAATTTGATTACACCATTGAAGGAAAATATCTTGTATGCATTTACAGTACCGGAACAGGAACAAATCTCTATGAAATTCCTCTTGATAATTCCCAAGAAACAGATACTGCATATACTTGTCCAGCAGAAGAAAACTCTGTCTGTGAAGAAACTACATTCAACAACTTCTTCATTTATATACAATCAGGAAGATATAATAATACATTAACAGATGATATAGAACTTAAAGATTGGGAAACATTTACTGGATCAATAGTGACAGGAATAAAATATTACGTAGGTTCAGAACCATATTATGGCATTTGTAAAACAACAAGTTGTAGTATCCCTATTAATGTTACAACAGAACATGCAGGAAACCTTACATTCAAAGATCTATCTCTAATCTATGATTATAATGGAATTACTCAAGGTTCTAGTACATTTTATGATCTTGATGTTCCACAAACAGATATAAAATCTATTGAATCACAAGTATTAGAAGATGGAGTAAGCATAGAAATTCAATTAGATATTTTAGAACTCAAAGAAGATACAATAGGAGATTACAACTTAGATATTTCTTTCCTAGGAACAACAACAACTGCAGCACTGAGCATTCGTGATGCCTCAGAAGTTCTAGATGTTACAAGTTTAATTCAAAAAGCAAACGAAAAAATAGAAGACTTCCTTGAAGAAAATACTGATGAATATCAAATACTAAGTATGCTTGATAAAATACAAACAATTAAACAAACTAAAACAAATCTTGGTGAATATAAAAATCAAATTGGTTTTAGTGATGATAATCTTCTATTAGAGCAAGTAGAAGAAACTTTAGCTAATATTCCATGGGAAATAATAAGTGCACAAACAAAATCAGAAATTTTAATAACAGAAGCCTCGGAAATCCCTACAAATTTTGGTGATATTACTGAAGTTTACAATATGCAAGAAGCAATATCTGTAAAAGCAATACTCCAGACTATAACAATAAAAAATTACAATCAAGAAGAAGCAAGTTATATCCTGATTAAAAAAGAAATCACTGCAAATAAAGATCTTGAAGCAGCAACACTATATGAAGAATTTCCACTCTCTTTTAACGAGCTTCTTTATAGTGAAAGACCAAGCTCAAGTTCTGGAAGCCAAGCTGAATATATTCTGACAATGAATGCAGGAGAGACTAAAGAATTATATTATTTAACTACAAAAGCAATATCACTAAGTGACTTCCAAAGTATTATAGTTCTTTCAAAAACTGAAGAAGAAATAATTGTTGAATCAGTCTGTGGTGACTTTATCTGTGATACTGATGAAACAGAAAAATCCTGTCCAGAAGATTGCACTGTTGAAGAATTCCCCATAATATATATCCTCATTCCAGGAATAATCGTCTTACTCATCATTATTGGAATTGCAATAAAAATATTAACAAAAAATAAAATAGTTCCAGCAACACAAGATCCTCTCGTTAACTTCTTTAAAAAAGGACAAAGAAAAGGTTTGAGAAAAGAACAACTAATGGATACTTTACGAAAGAAAGGTTGGAAAGAACCAGATATTCAAAGCTCTGCTAAAAGAGCAGGGTTGTAAGAAGTTTTATATAGAAACTATTTTATTTCTTTTAAAATGCAAGAACAGTACTTCCCAGAATTTAATATAACTATCAAACACATTCGCGGAGTTTCTCCAGTTGGAGATGAAACCCAAATTATTGCAAGACATGCAAAAGCATTACAACCTAAAACAGCTTTAGACATGGGTTGTGGTACTGGCTTTATTTCTATTTACTTAAAAAAACAAGGAATTGATTGTGAAGCTGCAGATATTAACCCAAATGCAATAGAATTAACTAAAGATAATGCAAAAAAGAATAATATAGAACTGCAAATCTATCACTCAGATTTATTCCAGAATATCTCAAAAAAATATGATCTCATCACATTCAATGCCCCATACGGAAACACTTCTTCCGCAAAAAGCAGTAAAGTCTTAGAATTCATCAAATCATTCATTCCCAAAAAAACAATCATAACCAAAATAAGCTATTATTTCATAAGAAACAAAAGAAAAGAACTAACCAGAAAATTCATAGAGCAAGCACAATCACATCTAAACGAAAATGGAAAGTGTATACTTCTCATGAATAACTATGAAATTGATCTTCTAAAAGACAAAAATCAAAAAATTCTCGAGCCATTTTTCAGTGGACAAATAGTATTAGTAGAAGGTGGTTCAGTAGAAAATATAAGAGTTCCTTAACCGTAGGCTTCAGAACCATTTTTCACCTTAAAATTGTTAATTTATCAAGTAAATCTAGCACAAAATAAAAGTGATAGTATATTCTCTTAGAAATACATTTTTTCTTAAATTAATAACAATTATAAAGAGGATCTTATTTTTATAAAATGAAGGTATGTTTTAATGAATTTAGTTTCAATCATCATTCCCTCTTGGAATCGTAAAGAAGATTTGTATTGTATTCTTACGAGCTTGGAAAAGCAAGATTATCCTCACTTTGAAGTCATCGTTATTGATAATGGCAGTAAAGATGGTTCTATTGAACTTGTAGAAAAAGAGTTTCCCCATGTGCATTTACATAAGAATCCAAAAAATATGGGTGCCTGCATTGCAAAAAATCAAGGGGTTCTTCTTGCAAAAGGAAACTATGTTCATTTTTTAGACTCAGATACAGAAATGTCCCATCCATCGGTTATACGAAACATGGTTGGAATATTAGAAAATCATCCTCATATAGGTGCTGTAGGTGGAGAAGCATATAAAACAAGCAATGGCATCATTACAAAAAGAAAGGAAATTACCATAAATGCTGAAACTTCAACATACATTATGGAT
>CAYHUV010000050.1:5833-7826 GCA_964359695.1 Candidatus Woesearchaeota archaeon | reverse complement strand
AGAACCTTATTCCCGCCAGAAAAATGGGGCTTGGTTGAATATAGAAAGAAGATCTAAGGATAACAGAATATATACTCTTGCACAAATTGTGGCCCTTGCAGATAAATTGGATGCTTCACTTTATAGAAAAGAGAGATTATATTTAAGCCCTCTAGAAAAAATTACTCAAGATTTTACAGGTGACCATTCACTTATTCCACAGATTATGCAGTATGTAGCATAGGTATTTCTGTTATATAAAATCTTATAAATCAATATTTCTTTTAATCTTTTATGGAAAATTTACAATTTAAAGATCCTGTAAAGGAAGGGTTTTTTGGTGGACTTGGATTTTTGTGTTCGATATTGATGGTAGCATTGATATTTGTCGTTGGCTATATATTTTATTTGACATTCCTTGTAAACTAAGATTCTTGAAGGATTTGCCATTCTTTATAGGAAGTAGAAAGTTTTGGCATTTTTATTTTTATATTTTTTAATTCTTGAATAAATAGCTTTTCTTGTTCTTTAGCTATTTTTTTGTCAAAAATGTGAGCCGATAAAATAGTTTTAGGTTTTGGAACAAGATAATTTATAGAAAGATAAAGTCTCCCTTTGAATATTCTTTTCATTTCCTTGATAAATTTAGCCATCTCTTTAATATCCTCATTGTTCATTCCTGGTAGACAAATCATCATATAAATTTTGAGCTTTTGTATTCCTATACTGTTACATCTTTCTACAAATGCAAAATACTCTTCATCTTTTACTTTTTTGTTTATTGCAAAACGCAAGCGTTCTCCGCATTCTGGAGCAATTGTTAAAGATTCTTGGCCACAAGCTTTCATGAGCTGCAAAGTCTCAAGATCCATAAGCTCTGCTTTTATTGAAGGAAAACTAACACGAACTTTTTTTTCAAGTAGAAATTTTAGTAACTCTTTTCTTTGAGGATGGACAAAAGAAGGAGAGTATATTACTATCTTTTTGGCTTTGTTTATCACAAGACCATCATCAATTACTTTTTTAAGATAATTTAGACTGTGGTATTTCATTTTGCCTTCGTAAAATTGAGGGATAGCACAAAAATGACAAAAGAATGGACAACCTCTTTCTGTTTCTAGAATAAAACATTTGCCAAATACATAATCTTCATTTATTGTTTCTGGAAATGGTTGTACAAGAGGATAGGGTGCATCGTCCAATGATTGTAGCTGTGCCTTAGTTATGTCTTTTTGTCCAGCTTGATAGACACCTGAAAGAGAAGATATTCTTTTTAAAAAATCTTTTTCTCCTTTTTCCCATTCTTCTAAAATTTTTGGAAGAACTGCTTCAATATCTCCGAGAATGAGAAAATCAAAATATTTTGCAACTTCTTTTGTATGAAGTTCTGCTACTGGACCACCAGCAAAAGTGATTCCTTGTTTGGGTTTCATTGCAATTGCTTTTTCAAGATCTAATTCATATTGGAGAGAGAATCCTACTAAAGGAGCTTTGACTTTTCCATGATCAAGAAACACGCGTTCACAATACCAATCTTTTCTTTGATTTACTAAATTATAAATAATTAATGGACCTAGACTATACACTCCACCGTACATTTTATTTGGAAAGACAACATCTAATTGGAACTTTGTTTTTCGATAAGGAAACATAGAGAAAATGAACGGTAAGAGGTATATAAAAGGTTAGTATTTGAAAATTTTCAAGCCATCAATAGAAGAAAAGTCTGCATCCTTTGTAACAAGAGTTTCATGGTTTATTTTTGCAATAGCTGCAATCATACAGTCCTCTATTCCTATAAGCTTGCCTTTTTTTTGAAGTTGAGCTCGAATTTCTGCAGTTTCTTTTGCACATCTTTCATCAAAAGAAAGAATTTCCATAGATTCAAACAGGGAAAGAACTTTCTGTCTTTCTCTAGATTCCCTCCCTTGAAGACAAATGCCCAACCAGATTTCCATAACAACTGGTGATGGCAAAGTAAGTCTTTTTTCAAATGAGCTAATTTCATCAAGAA